>CAYVLL010000008.1:0-30368 GCA_964452235.1 uncultured Woeseiaceae bacterium | reverse complement strand
ACGCAGCTTCACCTGTCGATCATCGTTGCGATCGACGCGAAGTTGTTGGTGCTAGACGAACCGACAATCGGGCTGGATATTATCTTTCGGAAAGAGTTCTATACCAATTTGCTCAACGACTACTTCGACGGAGAAAGGACAATTCTCATTACTACGCACCAGGTCGAGGAAATCGAGCATCTATTGACGGACGTCATGTTCATCAATGATGGACGGATCGTTCTGCAGGCTGGCATGGATGCCCTTCCGCAACACTACGTGGAATTGATGACATCCGGTGAGAATGCAGAAAGGGCACGACAATTCAAACCGATTTTCGAACGGGACGTGTTTGGCAAGAAGGTACTGACCTTCGAAGGCGTCGGCCGCGAGCAACTGCAGGGACTGGGCGACCTGCGTACACCTGCTATTGCCGATCTCTTCGTCGCCAAAATAAAGGGAGCGCCGGCATGATTGCCCGCCAGGCCATATTGCTGAGACGAGAACTCTGGGAACATCGTTCGATTCTGGTAACACCGGCTGTTATCGGGCTGCTCATCTCGCTGATGGCAGTAACCGGCCACGTAGTCGTGTCCACATTCGATCAGGCCGTGGACGGCGTCATCCTGGGTGCATCGGCACTGGGAGAAACCCAGCGTTCCGGTGCCGTCGGTGTGCTAATGACCGGGATCTCCAGCCTGTTTGCCATCTCAATGTGGATCCTGACGGTTTTCTACGCACTGGATGCGCTCTACACCGAGCGCAAGGATCGCAGCATCCTGTTCTGGCGTTCGATTCCATGTACCGACTCCGAGACCGTATTGTCCAAACTGATCACGGCCATGTTGGTTGTGCCGCTTGTCTCGTTCGCCGCAATCATGGTCACACACCTTGTCGTCCTTTCGTTGACCAGCCTGTGGATCGAGTGGCGTGGCGCAAATGCCTTGCACCTGATATGGAGTGCCACACCGTTCATTGACAACTGGGTAGCTACGCTCGTCGTATTGCTGGCTCTGCCACTTTGGCTGTCGCCTTTTATCGGCTGGTTTCTGTTCGTTTCCGCGTTTACCAAGCGTTCGCCGTTCCTGGTCGCGTTCCTGCCCATTTTCATCCTGCCGATGCTCGAGAAGACCCTGGTGGGCAGTACCTTGCTGGCCGAGGCCTTTTTTGTGCGAACCGGCAAGCTGCCATTATTCCAGGGCCTCGATACCGGCGACCTGCTGTTTTATGAGGGCGAGAAAATGGCCACGGGCGAAGCGCCGAGCATAAGCTTGCTGCCATTGCTCGATCTGTCACGGTTTTTCGGCAGCCCTGCACTTTGGCTCGGTATTGCTGTCTGCGGTTTATTCGTCCTTGCCGCGATCTATGTGCGGCGTTACCGCGATGACAGCTAGTGTCCTGTCCCGCAAAAATCCGCGACCGAACCAGCATGTTTATTTGCGGACAGGACACCACGCAAAACCCGGTCGGGCGCGTCAATCAGTCCTCTTTACGCGGCGCCGTCAAGCCGTGCTTCTTCATCTTTCCGCGCAGTTGATGGTAGCTCAGGCCGAGAATATCCGCCGCCACGCGTTGATTGTAGCGCGCCTTTTCCAGGCCCGCGTGTAACAGTTCCTTCTCCGTCTCGTTCACCCGTTGGATCAGGTCGGTCGGTAACTGCAATGGCTCGGCCGTTGGCGTGTGACCGGCAACTTCCGTAGCCGGCTTCTGCTCATCGCGCATGCGAAAGGGCGAATCGAACGGATCGAAGGCGATGCGGGTGATCCGGCTTGTTTCGTCGGCCGCGCGATATACGGAACGTTCGATGGCGTTTTTCAGTTCGCGGACGTTTCCGGGCCATGCATGTCGCAACAACGCAGAGGACGCACGAGGACTGAAGCCGGGAAAAAATCGCCGTTTCAACTCGCTGACCATATTGACGGCGAATCCGTAAGCCAGCGGCAGAATATCTTCGAGGCGTTCACGCAACGGCGGGACAGTTACTACATCGAACGCGAGACGATCCAGTAAATCTTCGCGGAAGCGGCCATCGGCGGCAAGTGCCTCGAGATTGGCGTTAGTCGAGCCAACGATGCGCACATCCACCTGGGTCGTATCGCTCCCGCCAACACGAGTCAGTTCTCCGTACTCAATCACACGCAGAATCTTTTCCTGCATGCGCAGGGATATGGTTGCCAACTCGTCCAGCACCAGCGTGCCGCCGTCGGCACGCTCGAAATGCCCGACGTGTGTCTTCACCGCACCGGTAAACGCTCCTGCCTCGTGGCCGAACAATTCTGACTCCAGGATTGACTCGGTCAATGCCGCGCAATTGACTTTGACCAGCGGCTGCTCCCAGCGCTGCGACAGAAAATGCAGTCGGGAAGCAATCAATTCCTTGCCAGTACCGCGTTCGCCGACTACCAGAACCGGTTTGTTGAGTGGCGCGGCGCGCGACACATGCTCGAGCATCTCAAGGAACGCCGGAGCCTCGCCGATGATCGCTTGCGCAGGACGTTGATCACTCATTAGGTAATTTAACCAAATAATAGCTAAAAATACTAATTATTAGCTAAATAGGCCAAACCTTTCGCCTGGATGCGACCGACCGAAAAGCCATTTTCTCTATCAAAATCATGACTTTAAACGTCCGACACCGGATTGGCATGGAACCTGCAACATTGCGGTCAGACCCCAACGTTAACCAGAGGAACATGCCATGGGAATTTTCACGAGATTCAGCGATATCGTGAACTCGAATATCAACGCCATACTGGACAAGGCCGAGGATCCCGAAAAAATCGTTCGCCTGATGATCCAGGAAATGGAAGATACGCTCGTCGAAGTGCGTTCTGCCGCTGCCCGCTCCATAGCAGACAAGAAGGATCTGAACCGCAAACTGGCCGCGCTGGAGCGAGAGCAACAGGAATGGGACATCAAGGCCGAGCTCGCGATGCGCAAGGGACGAGAGGACCTGGCCAAAGCGGCTTTGATCGAGAAGAGCCGCTCCGGAGCAGCCTCGGAGGCAATTAAGGGCGACTATGCAAGCGTTGACGAGGGACTTTCCAAGTTGAACAGCGATATCGCGAGACTGGAAAGCAAGCTGCAGGATGCGAAGGCGCGGCAGAAGTCGCTACTGGCACGGCACAAGACGGCGAACAGCCGCCTGGCGGCGCGCAAGAAGATTCATGATTATAAAATCGACGATGCGCTGGTACGTTTCGAGCAATACACAAGGCGGATTGACGACGTCGAAGGGCGGATCGAATCCTACGATCTCGGGTTACCCAAGGATCTGCACCAGGAGTTTGCCGGCCTTGAAGCCGAGGAGTCCGTGGCCAAGGAACTCGACGACCTGAAGCGAAGAGTGGCTGCCACAAACACTACCAGGGCCGACAATAACTAAGCGGAGACGTTAGTGAGTGAGCTGATTGCGGTAGCGTTAATTGTCTTCATTGCCGTTCCGGCTCCCTTGTTTATCGTGCTGCACTTCATTACGAAGTGGAAGCAGTCAAGGGAGATTTCCGGCGGCGATGAACAAATGCTGGAAGATCTCTGGCAGTTGTCGCAGAGACTCGAGGAACGATTGGAATCCCTGGAAACCATACTCGACAACGAATCGCCGGAATGGAGGAGAAGGCAATGAGCAGTGCATCGTATCGTAATGAGGAAAGCCCGCTGCGGGGACTCTATCGCGATCGCGAAAATGGTTGGATTTTCGGTGTGTGTGCAGGAATTGCCGAGTATGCGAATTGTCGCGCCGGAGCCGTACGGATCATTGCGCTGATCAGCCTGGTCTTGTTCTTCTGGCAGACTGTACTCGCCTACATTGGCGCCACTCTGCTATTTCGTGTCAAGCCACTGACGTATGCAGGAAGCTGCCAGGAATACGAATTCTGGCGCCGGCATTCAGGACAGGATCGCTGGAGCCGTTCATGAGCGACTATGATTCCATTCGCAGACGACGGTTCTACCGGAATCGTGATCGGGCAATGATTGGGGGTGTGTGCGCGGGACTGGCCGACTATTTCGGCTTTAATTTGAAAGTCACCCGAATATTGGCCGTGATTGCCTTCTTTATGGCGACGCCCGTGACCTTGCTCGCATACTTCGGTACTGTCTTTCTGGTTCCGTCGGCGCCGCCCAATGACCAGCTTCCCAAGTTTGACCCGGAGTTTCGACGTGCATTGCGTTCCTCGCCGCGCCAGACGCTGGGCGACGTAAGGCGCCGATTCCAGGCACTCGATGGACGCTTGGCGAAACTCGAACGTTACGTGACGTCTTCAAGGTTTGATCTGGATCAGGAATTCCGGAAACTGTGACGTTTGCCGGGTACAGATACCACGACATAAGGGAAATAGAATGAATAACGTATTTACCTTTGTGCTATTACTGGTCGCGATCGGTGCTTGCGTGAAAATTTTTCAGAGCTACCTTGAACATAAGCGTGAGAAAGGTTTATCTGACGACGAACTCGAGGGGACCTTGGCAAAAATTGAAGCCCTGGAGGAACGCGTTCGGGTTCTGGAGCGAATCATCACAGAGAATCCCGAGACCCGGTTCGATCTTGGAACAAAGATCGACAGTCTTTAAGGTCCAGAGAAGCTACGCAGGTACAAAAACAGTTACAAAAAATGAGCCCGTCACCAGGACGGGCATCAGATTCATACTGCCCGGATCACCGGGCAGCAGCACGCAAGTGAACCACCACTGGCTACGAAATCCCGGAAACCCGGCCGGAGTGCATTAAGCAGGAGCGCTCAATTAGTGCGGGCTTTATAGGCCTGTACTTCATTGTTGAAATTCGCCGCTACCTTTTCCATTTCGTCCACCGCCGCATTGTATTTCTTGGTCAGCATGTCCTCGCGCTGCTGTTCCACCTCCGGTGTCAGGTCATCGATGGCCGCACGAGCCGCTTTCTCTTCCTCGAGAATGCACTCGAGGTACGCTTCCATCGCCGCCACATACTGTTTAACGTCGCTTTGGCCCCCGATCATCTCATCCTGGCTTGCAGTATTGCCATTCGGTATATCTACGCGTTGCGGATAATTACATGCGAACGATGCCTGTGCTGCGAGGAACAGCGACATGGCGCCAACTAAAGTAAAAGATCTTTTCATGGTGTCCGGTACCCTTGATTGTGTGAAACCCTGATTGGGAAAATGTACTGAAAAAAACTGTGCATGAACCACATGCATCTCGCAATATTTAAGCATGTCGATTATGAAGTGTGAAGCGTCGAAAAAACGACAAAAATGTCAGCAACTTATGAGTATGGCGGGTAGCTGAACGAGATTCTTCGAACCGGGAAGCGAGGTCCTGCAGCTTCAATCAGGCGAACAATGCTCGATGGGAATCTGTGCCTTCGAGTTGCGCCAGGAGGAGTTCCAGGTAATTGTCCGAACTCATCGGGTCCCCGAACAGCAGCCCCTGAACGTAAGTGCAATCAAGAGTTTGCAGGAATGCCAGCTGTTCTTCAGTTTCGACGCCTTCGGCGACCACGTCCATTTTCAGGCTACGTCCCATATGGATTATGGTGCCCACTATGGTCGCATCGTCTGCATTGATTGCTACATCTTTTACAAATGACTTATCGATCTTCAAGGTACTGATCGGAAACTGTTGCAGGGCACTCAATGACGAGTAACCGGTACCAAAATCGTCAATCGCCAGATGCAATCCAAGTGCGAACAGTTCGTCGAGTAGCTTGATGGTACGACCCGGATTCTCCATCAGGGTGGTTTCAGTGATTTCCAGCTCGAGGGAGGTAGGCGACACCTCGAACTTTTGGAGAATGGCGTTGATTCGGTTGATGAAATTAGGTTGGCGAAGTTGCTTTAGCGAAAGATTGACGGACACCCTGCCTGGATTGCCGACCGAGCGCTGCCAGTAACGAAAATCTTCGCAAACACGCTCCAGCACCCATTCACCGATTTCCACAATGAGATTGGTTTCTTCAGCGATCGGGATGAAATCGGACGGCAGTATAATGCCACGCTCAGGAAGCTCCCAACGGACCAGAGCCTCGGCGCCGTTGACCTCGCCGGTTTCCAGATTGTATTTCGGCTGGTAGTGGACGATCAGTTCGTTGCGCTCGAAGGCTCGTTTCAGTTTGCTCTTGGTCATCAGGCGTTCGACCGCAGCTTCGTTCATCTCCGGAACGTAGTAGGAGAAGATGTTTCCGCCGTTCTTCTTGGCATGGTACAAAGCAGCATCGGCGTTGCGGATCAGGTCGATGACATCTGCCGCATCATCCGGATAGCACGCTATCCCCATACTTGCCGTCATGAAAACTTCATGGCCCTGCACGTAAAATGGATCTGCGAGCCTATCGAGCAGGGAACGCGCCAGTTTATCGCGCCGACGCTTGTGATCTTCATTGGCGTCATCACCATCCACGATTACCGCGAATTCATCTCCGGCCAAACGGCCGATAATGGAATCCTCAGGCAGGACTGCGGTCAACCGATCGGCAACCGTTTCGAGAGTCGTATCACCCGCAAGATGGCCGAAGGTGTCATTGATGTCCTTGAAGTGGTCGATATCAATGTAGAAAAGAAACAGGGTTCTGCGCGTTCTTCGCGCTCTCGCAATAGCTTGCTGCAGTAAGTGCTGAAACTGCATGCGATTCGGAACCTTGGTCAATGCGTCAATGCGCGCCAGGTAGCGAATTCTCTGTTCAGCACGGCGGCGCTCCGTAATATTCTGGGCCGCAAAGATGCGATCACCGCTGGATCCGTCTCCTTCAATAATTGTCGAGCCGGTATACGATACCGGGACGGATTCCCCGGAACGGGTCAGAAGAAATGCTTCACGCGGCAGGCCCGCCGGCAGGTCGAAGGCAAGTGAGGTGCCCTTCTGGTTGTCGACGATAAGGTCGATGGACTGACCGATCAGATCCTCTTCGCCGTAATTCAACATGCGCAAGGTGGCTTCGTTCACCCGTGTAATAAGGCCGGTCGGGTCTGTGACAATCACGGCTTCGTTCATGCTGGCCAAAACCCGGTCAACGTAATTTCGCGAAAGCGTTGTTCGTCTTAACTTCTCACGCATTTCATTGAATACGCCGGCGAGATTGCCAAGTTCATCATCCTTTGAAACCGGCAATGGCTCGCCAAAATTGGCTTCGCTCATTTTCTCGGCCTGGACCTTTAGTTCGTGAATCCGTCGGGTTTGCGAACGGGCAATTGTCCATATAACCGTAATGCAAAGTATGAAAGCCAGCAGCGCTGCGCCACCAACCCACCAGAGTGAGCCAAGAAAATATTCTTTCTCGAGGGCAATAAGGCTTTGTTCAAATGCCTGCGACTCTTCATATAGCCTGGTCAGGACGAAGCTGCTTTTCAGTTGTCCTATCTGCACGTCGTTCTGCCTGACCGGATAGGACAGATACAGTCGATCGTCTTGCCATACAGTGGTGCCTTGTACACTCGCAAGGAGCGTTGTCTCCCCCGTTTCGATATCAGGAAACTTCTCGCTCTCGTAGCGCAGGCCGATGAGGCTGTCATTGCTGCGAACGGTTCGACCAAGAATGCCGGCGATGACAGCCGCGCCATTGGCGGAATCGGCTTCGGAAGCCTGATCACCAACTCGGTCCGCAATCTCGTCCGCAACCCGGTACAACTGGGCACGTGCGCGCCCTTCGAAGCTTGCTGCGAGACTGGCGTCGAGCTCTGCGACGCTGGTTTCCATCATGCCCCGCGCCAGCCATTGATACTGGCCATAGAACATCGTCAGCATTATTCCGACGACAATAAGCGACAACGTCGACGCGAGTAGTAAATACCTGGGTAAGATGCTGCCGGTCATCCGCATTCGAGACTCCAACGACCGGTGCAGATACGCGCTGCGCGTGAACCGGGACGTCTGTCCATTCTTGTTATTATGATTGTCCCGACACCAGTCATGGATCGACCATAACGTGGCGGCAGCAGTCCTCTTGCGACGCAAAGCCAGCAGCAGGTCGGCCTGTGACTGTTACTGCGTGCCGAGGTAGTCTGCCGCTTCGACAAAATGGCGCAAAACCCGACTTGTATCGATGAACCCTAGTGTAGCACCACGGGAATTCGCCAAAGCAACGGTTTCCCTGGCGGATCAGGCGACGCAATGCTCTCGGGCAGGCGCTTGCTGCGGGCCGTATTCCGCCCGATCCAGTGGCCGAAGCCAGTATCCATGAGCGGTAGTCGGGCGCCAATATGCAAATGTAGGCGATAAATGCACTTTTGTGCCCACATTCAGTCATTGCCTTGCAAGCGAGGCTCGCCAGGCGTTTCCGGTCCTGGAGCCCTGCACAGAGCAGCTGCGCTAAACGTGACCTGATTACGGGTAATATTGTCCGGGCCCAAACAAAGTCGCGGTTTGGCGGCGCACAAGGACCCTGGGTGAGAAAAAGCGCGTTAATCGTCGACGACTCGAAATCGGCACGCGTTGTGCTGAGTCGCATGCTTGAAGTGCACGACCTCGATGTGGCGACGGTCGAGTCCGCCGAATCCGCGCTTGAATACCTGAACGACCACCGTCCTGACGTTATCTTCATGGATCACCTCATGCCGGGGATGGACGGATTCGAAGCTGTTACCGCGATCAAGAACAATCCCGACACCGCCACGATCCCTATCATGATGTATACATCCCAGAAGGGCGAGGTTTACGTCGGGCAAGCTCGCGCACTCGGTGCTGTCGGCGTATTGCCGAAAGAGGTTGAGCCGGTTGAGGTATCCAAGGTTCTTGAGTCCCTGCATGTCATAGGACAGCGTGCCGTGCGGAAAGTCGCGGCGATGGAATCAGGACGAGAGGAGCCGAGCGGAGAGGTTCCAGGCCTCGAAAAATTCGATCACGATCTGCGCGAGCTCATTCAGGACCTGTTCGATCAGCAACGAGCCGTGATCCGGCGTGACCTGCTGGACAGCTACGAAGCAATCGCCACACGTGTTGCCGATGAAATTCGTGTGCAGCCAAACGAGGACGAAAGGGAAACGCAGGACAGGACCGGTCAAAACGTGCCGACTGCAGTCCGTATCGCAATCGCGCTAATGGCTGTTGTCATCGCTGTCTTCGGCTGGCTCTACTGGCAAAGCGAACAGAGTTGGCAGCAGGAGCGGCAACAAACTGCGACTTTGCTGGCCGCTCTGGAACAGCAGCGAACGTTCGAAGCCGACGGAACAATAGAAGTGCAGCGTCGTCTCAGCAACTACCAGCAGTCGTACAGCTCGACTTTTCTGGCGGCGCTGAATGCCATGGAATGGGCGGTCAATCTGGCTGCACAGTACCCGTTCGGGGAAATACCATTGGGCGACCGGCGGCTTGCAATGGTCGAAGAATTGAACGAGCGCCTGCTTGGTATGGGCTATTCCGGACAGGTATTGCTTGAGACCCACGTAGGTGATTTCTGCACGATGGTGAGCGGCGACGCCGGCCTCGTGCCTGCGCCGGCGGAGACCGAAGCCAGGAACTGCGAAAGAATAGGATTTGGAAGCGATGATGCGCTGGCCTTTGCCTCACGACAGTCGGTAGCGTTTGCCAACTTCCTGAACGTCATTGAGGAGCAGACCGGGGGCCAGATCCGTTACGTTGTCGCCGCCCGAGGCAATGCCGCCCCGGCAGTCGACTATCCACCCCTGATACCGGGAGTGTCTGCGGGGGAATGGAACGAAGTCGCATTGGCGAACAATCGCGTTGAAATTACTCTCGAACCGGATGGATTCTGAGACCGGCGGAGTTATCGCCGAATCAGGGGTCGACGTGGCCGTCTTCGCTCGTTCCACGCTTCTCGACAAACGCGGTGGGTGCGGCGCGTCCGGTCGTCTTCATGGATCCCTCGACAACTGCGCCTTCCGCAACGGCAATCGCCTCACCGCTGACTGTGCCGGTTATGCGGGCCGTGTCGCCAATCTCGACCCGACCGTTCGCTTCGATGTCTCCATCGACGGTCCCGGCGATGATTACTGAACGCGCTTTGAGCTTGCCTTTCCATATGCCCTGACGGGTAATTGAAACGGAGCCGGACAGGTCGCAGTCACCCTCGACTTCACCGCTGATCATGAAGTCGCCGGTCCCTGAAAGCGTACCCGTTATCTTGCAACCCTCGCTGATCAGAGTGGCCGGGCCACCTGGCTTATCTCGCAATCGACGTCTCAAGAGCTGGTTCATGCAGTGGCACTCCGGAATTGCAGTCTGGAGCCGGCCAACGGGCCGGCAAGTGAATCACGATAGCCTATTCATTGCTGTTGCAGTGTGAAGGGATTGGCAGTTCGGCGACCAGGACCGGGCTGGTTCTAATCTTCGAGGTATCCGTAGCCGAGGGTTTCTATATCGGTGAGCATCCCACCTTCGAATCTGAGCTTGCGCATGAGCTTTCGCGGACCGAAATTGTAGATAAATACCGTGACGGGAACTTCGTGGTAATAGTTGCCATGACCGTAGCGATAGATTTGCAGCCCTGAGAGGTTTCGGCGCGTCATGGGATTGAATGAGCGTACCACGTAGCCCAGGTGGCGAATGGAAGTCGGCTCGCCGCAATGTTTGATGACTTCTTGTTCCAGCATACCGTCGAGCACCAGTTTGCTTCCGCAGCGCAATGCATGCGCCGGGTCGCTTGCCACCATGCAGACCAGCAGCAAAATCGAGGCAACAGAAATCCTTTCGGCTACTTTTCTCATGGGTTTCGAACGGCCACGCGGCACGGTGAATGAAGTTCTAGCATATTTCGACCCGATTGGGCCGGTAGTCGTTCCTTCTGCAGCCGGAAAGCGCCCGTTGGCAGCCATCAGGGCCGGCTGTATAGTCCGGCCCTTGGTGGACGTGAGTGGCGCAGGTCGCGTGGGTGCCCGCCCATCGACCGCGGTACTCAAGCCGGGCCCGATCGGAGCCGGCCGGATTGCCGGAGTACCCCCGATTGACGACAATATTCGACAAGCGCCTTAGCAGGCTGGTTAATTCGAGTCCGGCGGAGACTCTTTGTGGTGGACTGAAAGGCGTAGAGAAAGAAGCACTGCGCGTAACTCCCGACGGGATGTTGTCCGACAAGCCGCATCCCGAAGCTCTCGGTTCTGCGTTAAGCAGTCGCTACATCACCACTGACTTTTCTGAATCCCTTATTGAATTTGTGACGCCGGCCTTCACCCATACCTGGGAAACGCTCCGGTTCCTTTGCGATATTCACCAGTTCACCTACAAGCGGCTCGGTGAAGAACTGCTGTGGGCAACCAGTATGCCCTGTCGGTTGCCGAAGGAAGAGGATATTCCCCTGGCGCAGTTCGGCACGTCCAACGTCGGGAGGATGAAGACGATCTATCGCCAGGGTCTCGGATATCGCTATGGGCGGAAGATGCAGACGATTGCCGGCGTGCATTTCAACTACTCGCTGCCGGAATCGTTCTGGCTCGAGTACCAGGATAACGAGCAGCACGCAGACGATCCTGTCGCTTTTCGTTCAGACGCGTATCTCGGACTCATTCGGAATTTCCGACGATATGGTTGGCTTGTTCTCTACCTGTTCGGAGCTTCACCTGCAGTGTGCCGATCCTTCGTCGGAGGAGCGCGCCCTGGCCTTCTCGAATTTGACGCAGAAACTCTGTACCAGCCATTTGCAACCTCGTTACGCATGAGCGATATCGGCTACAGCAATCGTACGCAAGCTCGTATCAATATTTCCCTGAACAGCCTGGATGAGTACATAGCGGACCTCATTCAGGCAATTAACACGCGAGAACCCGTATTCGAAGAGATTGGCGTTAAGGTGGCCGGCGACTATCGGCAATTGAGTGCCAACCTGTTGCAGATCGAGAACGAATTCTACAGTCCCATCCGACCGAAACGGGTCGCGTTTTCAGGCGAGCGTCCCACGGCCGCATTGCAGCGCGGTGGTATCGAATATGTCGAAGTACGTTCGCTCGATCTGAACATCTATGATCCAACCGGCATAAATCAGAATGTCATGCGTTTTATGGAAGCGTTCCTGATCTACTGCCTTCTCAGCGAAAGCCCCAAACTCGATGATGCGGGTTGGGACGAGGCCGCAGCGAATCAGCTTGCCACCGCGCGCCGCGGACGCGACCCGGACCTGCGGCTTATGCGCAATGGCGGCGCGGTAACTCTCGCGACATGGGGGCAGGAAATTCTCGACGGCACCCGCGCAGTCGCAGAACTTATTGATCGCGGTGACGGCAATCACGACTATGCGGAAGCCGTCGCGGCACAGGCTGCGCTGTTGAAGGACGCGGACAGCACGCCATCGGCTCGCTTGCTGGAAGAATTGCGCGTTGCGGGTTGCGGCTTTTTTGAGTTCGCCATGCTCGCGGCGCGGGGGCACAAAGAGTACTTCCGCTCGATCACGTCACTGCCTGGCGAGCGGGAAGCAGAGTTTGCCAAGGAAGCCCGGGATTCGCTCGAGCGACAACGGAAGATCGAGCAGGCTGATGTGATCAGCCTGGACGAGTACCTTGCCAATTACTTCGCCGATACCTGAAAGCCGCTGGGTCCACTGTGACAATTCTCAATGAGAACCGGGCGGATTGTGCTGCGCATCACATTTCGCACTACACGGTGTGTGCGAACCCCCTGAGTTAACTAAACTGCACTCTTTGACGATTGGCCACCTGGCAGCGGCGGCCGCGGGCAAGCACAGGGCACAAGCGTGATCAAGACATTCTGTATTGGAATCCTGCTGGGCATCGCACTGGCCGCCGGACTGATGTACCTCGTTCCGGCTGTCGACCAGCATCGCGAGGCATCGATGATTACTGTGCTGCCAAATGGCGGCAACGCCGAGACGTTTCACATAAATCTGCCCGAAGATCAGCTTCTGCGCAGCCCTTCCAGTAACGGCGGCGCGCTTCCAGCCGGGCTCAACTGGCCGCAGGTCAGTGGCTTGGCAGATGCCCGAACCGGGCTCTATAAGATTCGTAACCGCAACAACATCGTGATTGGCGTTGCGAGTCGAATAGCCACCGGGGACTCAGGCAACGACAGCGCTGTCGAATGGACTTTACACCTTCCCGCGAGGGGCAGCATTTACGCATCGTTGCCGCCGTCAGGCGATGCCGCCGGCATTCGCGCTGGCAGTATGTTGGCCGGAACCCGCGAGTTTGCCAACTTGCACGGGAGTATTCGCGAAAGCTTTCTTGATGCAATGGACGAAACCGGTCGAATTGAACTCGTGGCGGCACTTGCGGGACGCCTGGAAGAACTACCATGAAGTATGTGATCGCTTTGCTGCTGGGTACGCTTGTCGGCGCGGCCTTGTTCCTGATGCTGCTGTATCACAATCCGTTTGCCGGCAATCCGAGCGTGTCACCACTCCTGGTTTCCAATCAGCAGCTCATTCAATTGTCATACTCGCCGGTGCCTGCCGAGTCTATCGCCGTGACCAATAGCGGAGAAGCCCCGGCCCGGCCATCACCCGACGGCATCGACGAATTATGGGAACCGGGAGTCAAGAAAACGCGCGTGTTGGTGACTCCATTGGCGGACGTTCGTGGCGATCTGGTCGGGATCGGCATCAAATTTTCCTCGGATTCCGAAAGAACCCGCTTGTTGAATGCAGAGGCAATGGTCGACAGCGTATGGCATATCTGGATGCCTGATCGCGGTTCGCTGTTCATCGACCAGACCGAAAACCTGTGGCCGTACCTGCGTCACGTGGTGATGCCCGCTCGCCTGAGTTCAAGCGACAACTGGCGCGGTACCTGGTTCGGAACCACGACGGCCGGCCCTGGAGCTCTCGGGACGGCACGCGTGACCGGGGGCAGTGGCCAGTTTGCGGGCTTTATCTCCGAGGCTGTCGAATCGGTCAGCGCCCGGGCCTGGAAGGTTGATGGCGGGCCGGTCGCCGTCAACGGCTCTCTGACGATTGCCCTGTCTCCACAAACCGCCGATTGACGGCCCATTTGCCGGAACTCATACAGTCAGGTCTTTCAATTCAACACTGACATCGGCGAGGCGTTGCGGATCGAACACCGCCTGTCGGGCAATCAATGGCTTTGCCTGCAAGAAGTCTTTCGGGGAGTTAATAGCGTCGATTGCGATCATTGCTCCTTGCTTCAGATAGACGCAGGCGAATCCACCCTGCTGCGGATTGCCGCGCAACACGGTCTGGTCGTAACCCTGCGACAGTCCGGCAATCTGCAATTTGAGATCGTACTGGTCTGACCAGAACCACGGAACGTCGGCATACCGAATGTCCTCACCACACAGGTTGCCGGCGGCAGTGCGCGCCTGCTCGAGCGCATTGTGTACCGATTCGAGCCGTACGCTTCGTCCCAGCAATGCGTTGGGGTGGAACGTGCAATCGCCAATGGCATAAATGTCCGGGTCGGAGGTGCGGCATCGATCATCCACGACGATGCCGTCGTCGACCGTCAGGCCTGCCTGACCTGCCAGGGCCGTGTTCGGCAGGATGCCGATGCCGACTATGACCATATCGGCAGGCAGGCTTGTGCCGTCGGCCAGATTCAGGCCCTGGAGCCGGCTTTCTCCGGTGAAACCATCGATTCCGGTGTTGAGCAGAAAATCGACACCGTGTTCACGATGCACTTGCTCGTAAAAACCGGAGACCTCAGCAGAGACGACGCGTTGCATCACCCGGCTCTGCATTTCCACCACGGTCACATGCAAGCCGAGTGTGCTGGCGACGGCAGCGACCTCGAGACCGATATATCCCGCACCGACGATCACCAGTCGCCGACGGCCCTCCATGTCCTGCCGAATGGCCAAAACATCATCGATCGTTCGCAAATAATGAATACCCGGCAGGTTGCAGCCGGGCAGTTGCAAGCGTCGCACTTGCGCGCCGATGGAGAGAACGAGTTTGTCGTAGCTCTGAGAGTCGCCGCTACTCAACTCCAGAATGTGATGGTCACGCCGGATGCGTTCGATGCGAGTGCCAAGCATTACGGTAACAGCCGGGTCCTCGTAGAAACTCGGAGGCTTGACGTAAAGGCGCTCGGCCGGCATTTCGCCGGCGAGAAACTTCTTCGACAGCGGCGGGCGCTGGTACGGCAGCCAGCTTTCCTCGCCGATCAGCACAATCTCACCTGAAAATTTCTTCTGGCGTAGCGATGCGACCAGCTGTCCGGCAGCATGACCTGCGCCGGCAACGACGATTCGCCTCGTCATGGATGCCGGCCGTGATATACAGTAGCGACGGGCCTACATGGCACTGATGCCACCATCAATTTTGAGCTCCGCGCCGGTGACAAAGGCCGACTCATCGGATGCCAGGTACAGAATGGCATACGCGACGTCGTCCGGTCGGCCGACCCGACCCAGCGGTATCTGGCGACCAAGCTTCAGCAGTGCGGCATTGCGATCGTCGCCTTTCACCATACCATCCAGAATCGGCGTATCGATAAAGACCGGGTGCACCGAATTGCAACGTATACCGTTTCCTTCGCGGGCGCAGTGCAGGGCAACCGACTTGCTCAGGTGACGCACGGCTGCCTTGGCTGAATTGTAGGAAGCGAGATTGTGGCCTGCGATGATTCCCGAAATCGACGATACGTTGATGATCGACCCGCCTCCGCTTGCCGCGATCAAAGGAATGCCGTACTTGCAACCAAGGAATACGCTGTCGAGGTCGATGGCGTGCACCCGTTTCCAGTTTTCGTAGGATTCAGCTTCGACACTGGCGACCGATCCGATACCGGCGTTGTTGACGAGAATATTCAGGCCGCCAAAACGCTTGCGAGCTTCCTCGAGGACGCGTGCCCAGCCGCGCTCACTGGTGACATCCTGCTCCACGGCCCAGGCACAGTCCGCGAATTCCGTATTTATTTCCTGCGCCTGTCGACGCGCGCCGACGATGTTGATATCGCTCAAAAGGACTTTCGCGCCTTCGCGCGCCAGCATCCTGGCGGTTGCTGCGCCCAGGCCCTGCGCCGCACCCGTAACCAGTGACACCTTATTATCGACTCGTCCCATATGCCGTTCCAGAAAATCGAGCATGTACCTCAGGATATGGAACCGCTGCGCGTCAGTACCGGTTCCATGTTTCGTTTTTTGCTGCACGCTTCGCTATTCTAGCGGTCATCAGCAGCAAAGGTGGTCGGCGATGAAGGTCAATGCAATCAGAATTCACGAACATGGCGGACCCGAGGTGCTTCGTTTCGACTCCGTGGACCTCGCGGAACCCGCTGCCGGCGAAGCCCGGGTACGACATACGGCCATCGGCCTCAATTTCATCGATACCTACCATCGCAGCGGCCTCTACCCGGTGGAGCTTCCGGCCGGACTTGGCAGCGAAGCAGCCGGCCAAGTGGCTGCAACAGGCGCGGGAGTTACCGACCTGAAGCCCGGTGACCGGGTCGTGTATACGGGTCGGCCCGCCGATGCGTATTCCGAAGCACGCAATTTCCCCGCCAGCCAACTGGTACCGATACCGGAGGGCGTATCGGACGAACAGGCTGCTGCAGTTTTTCTGAAAGGACTCACCGCCTGGTACCTGTTACGGCGCAGTTATCGCGTGCAGAAGGGCGACACCATACTGTTGCTGGCCGCCGCCGGCGGAGTCGGCTCTCTTGCCAGTCAGTGGGCCAATCATCTCGGCGCTACCGTTATCGGCATCGTCAGCACCGAGGAGAAGGCCGCGCTGGCGCGCACGCAGGGCTGCCACCATATCGTCATGGCCGGCGCGCGGGATTCGGCCGCCAAAGTACGACAACTGACCGGCGGTGAAGGCGTTGCCGCTGTGTACGATTCGGTCGGCAAAGATACTTTTTTCTCGTCGCTGGACGCACTGCGGCCGCATGGCGTCATGGTTTCATTCGGCAATGCGTCCGGTCCGGTCGCCCCGTTTGCACCGTCCGAACTTGCCAAGCGGCACTCTCTCTATGTCACCCGCCCGGTATTGTTCGACTTCGTCGATACTCGCGAGCGTTTGCTCTCGGCGAGCCAAGAACTCTTCGACCTGGTCGGCCGGGGGATATTGAAGATCAACATCAATCAGCGCTACGCGTTGCGGGACGCGGCCGATGCGCATCGTGACCTGGAGGCGAGAAAGACGACCGGCTCAACTATCCTGCTGCCCTGATTTCAGGCTGGCTGTAAGGGCCACACGATCGGCATCAGCACGCTGGCGACGATGAAGACGACAATGAGCAGCGGAATGCCGACCCGGAAGTAATCGGCGAAGCGATAGCCGCCGGGCCCCATGACCAGGATGTTGGCCGGATGCGAAACCGGGCTGATGAAGCTCGCGCCGGCTGCGATCGCAATGGCCATCATGGCAGGCTCCGGCCGGAGGCCCAAATCGGCCATTGTGGATAGCACGATCGGTGACATCAGCACCACCAGTGCAGCTGAGGGAATCATCATAGTGCCGATTGCTGTCAATACATAAAGGCTCATGATTACGACCCATGGATTTGCATCGCCGAGCACGGCAAGCAGCTGTCCGGCGAGAAATGCAGCGGCGCCGGACTGGTGCATCGCGGTGCCGAGCGGCAGCATGCCGGCAATGAGGAAGATCGCACGCCAGTCGATCGCACGATAGGCGCCGTCCATGGTGAGGCAGCGGGTAAGGATCATCACGCTGCCGCCGATCACGGCGGCGACCGGCGTCGACAGGAATCCGGTCATTATTGCTACCACTACGCCGAGCATGATCAACGCAGCGAGGGGTGCGCGGCGCGTATCCGGTGGCTCCTGGCCGAGCGGCGTCAATACCAGGAAATCGGTATCGCTGGACAGGAGCTGTAACCGGTCGCGCGGTCCCAGCAGCAATAACGCATCGCCGATTTGCAGGCGCTCTTCCGCGAGGTTGCCGCCAAGTGTATTGCCCTGGCGCCAGATACCCGCCAGCTCGATGCCGTAGCGTTCACGAAAATTCAGTTCGCCGACAGTCTTGCCGGCCAGATTGCTGCGCGGGTCGAGCGTGGCGTCCATCAGGGTGAGCCGTTCGGAGTCGAACGAACGGACATTCGGTGCCAGCTTTGTTTCGACCTCGAGTTCCTGCAAGCCACGCAGGACATCCAGGTCCTCGTGCTGGCCTTCAATCAGCAGCAGGTCGCCGCCTGCCAGCACTTCCGTGCTGCGCGGCATGAAGTTCAGCTTGCCATCGCGAAATATTGCCAGCACGCGAAAATCGAACACGTCGGCCAGCCGGCTTTTCTCGAGCGTGGTGTCAGCGAGCTCGCTGTATTTCGGTACGCGCACGACGAACATGCGCTCATCGGCCTTGAACTGCTCACCCAATTGTTCGGCTGTCTTGTCCTCCTTGCTGGTGAAGTCGGTGAACTTCTCGAGCGCGGCGATCGCTTCTGCCTCGCCCTGCACAAGCACGCGGTCACCGCTGCGCAACGGCACAAAAGCAAGATTCGTCAGGCGGTAACGGTCCTTGCGCCGGATACCGACCACGCTGACATTGAAACGACTGCGAAATCCGGCATCGCGGATCAGTTCCGAGACCAGTGGCGAGCCTTCAGCGAGTTGCACTTCGGCGTAGTGCACCTTGGCCGCGACCATTGACTTAAGCACCGGTGCTTCACGCTCAATGACCAGTTCGCTGTAGCGCTGCAGCTCGCGAAACTGGTCCAGGCGGCCCTGCACCAGGATACTGTCCCCTGCACGCAGAACGGTTTGCCGATTCGGCAGGGTCTCGCTGCGTCCGAAGCGGTGCAGCGAGAGGATAATAAGCCCGGTGGCCGCGCCGATCCGGCTTTGCGCCAGGGTCTTGCCGACCAGCACCGAATCCAGCGGCACGCGCAGCAGGAATGACTGCTCCTGCAGCTTGTAACGCGCCCGCAAGCTGCGCTGGCTGCGGAAGCGACCGCGGCCCGTGCGGGCAGTCGTTGGCAGCAATAGTCGTCCGGCGAATGCGACAAAGAGAATGCCGAAAATCGCAATCGCGCCACCAACCGGCGTGAAGTCGAAAATCGCGAAGGGCTCGTTGCCACTCCGGGCCAATGCCTCACTGACAAGGAGGTTATGGGAGGTGAACAATGTTGTTTGCCCACCGAGCAGGGTACCGTAAGCGAGCGGTATCAGCAGTCGAGATGCCGGTATGCGGGTACGGCGTGAGACATCCGCGACGACAGGCAACATCAACGCGGCGACGCCAATGTTGTTCATGAACGCGGACAGCAATGCCGACGTAAACATGATGACCGCGATCATCGGGATCTCGCGACGGCCGGCAACGCGCAGGACCTGGCGTCCGATGATGTCGGCGATGCCGGTTCTTGCCAGCCCCTCGCTGAGGATGAACATGGCCCAGATCGTAATGACGGCACTGTTGCTGAAGCCGTCGAAGGCCTGCTCTGAGGTCACAAGGCCGGTCAGCGCCAGGGCTCCGAGCACCAGTAACGCCACGAGGTCCATCCGCATCACGTCACTGACAAACAGCACCAGAGCGATGGCCAGGATGGCGAGGACTAGTGCGATCTCAAAGGTCATCGACGCTCGGAAAAGGACGCTGCATGGCTAAAGGGCTGTTTCAGAATTCAATTTAAGCACGACGGCCCCCGCTGAGCCGCCTGTTCTCCGCAGTTGCGCGTGCCGGTGTTCCGGCCCGACCGGCAGGAAGATTGTCGGATCCCGACCTTGTAAATATATCCAGTACTGGATAAAAATACACATTTTGCGCGGAGACGCCATGACCGGGGCATTGCCAGAACAGGCGGATTATCCGGAGTCGCTGAACCCGGCACAGAGACAGGCAGCGACACACGGCACGCTCGCCGCGGACGGGCTGTTCAGGGCCGGGCCGTTGCTGGTAATCGCCGGGGCCGGCACCGGCAAGACCATGACGCTGGCGCACCGTGTGGCCCACCTGATTGGCCGTGGCGTCAATCCGGAACGCATTCTGCTGCTGACTTTTACGCGGCGTGCCGCACAGGAAATGACGCGGCGTGTCACGGGCATCGTGCGACGTGCACTCGAACAGCACGGCAACCAGTCCACGCAGATACGGCTTCTCCCCTGGTCCGGCACTTTTCACTCGATCGCCAATCGCCTGTTGCGACGCTACGCGGTGAATCTTGCGCTGGATCCAGGTTTCTCGGTGCTCGATCGTGGCGATTCGGCCGACCTCATGGATGTTGTACGGCACGATTCGGGTTTTTCAAAGAAATCGCGGCGCTTTCCCAAGAAGGATACCTGTCTTGCCATCTATTCACGTTGTGTCAATGCACGCGCCCCGCTGGCAGACGTTCTCGCCGGCACCTATCCCTGGTGCGCCGACTGGGAGTCGGAACTTCGCTCACTCTTCCGCGCCTACGTGGAACGAAAGCTCTCCAACCAGGCGCTGGACTACGACGATCTGCTCCTGTACTGGAATCACCTGATGAGCGACCGTGAACTGGCAGCGGATATTGGCGGCTGGTTCGATCATGTCCTCGTCGACGAATACCAGGATACCAACCTGCTACAGGACGAAATCCTGCATGCAATGAAACCGCAGGGTGATGGTGTAACCGTTGTTGGCGACGACGCACAATCGATCTATTCGTTTCGTGCCGCCGAAGTTGAAAACATACTCGGCTTTGCGGGTCGCTTCGAACCTGCGGCGCGAGTCGTCAGCCTCGAGGAAAACTATCGTTCGACGCAACCGATTCTCGACAGTGCAAATTGCCTGATGGCCGAGAGTGAGCGTCATTTTCGAAAGTCGCTTTTCTCGCAGCGTAAAGCGGGTGGCATGCCGGAGTACGTTACAGTTGAGGATTGTGACGCGGAAGCCGAGTTTGTTGTCGAGACCGTGCTCGCGAATCGCGAAAGCGGCACGCAGCTGAAAGATCAGGCTGTGCTCTTCCGCGGCGCGCACAGCAGTGATCGACTCGAAGTCGAGCTCGTCCGCCGCAATATTCCGTACGTCAAGTATGGCGGCCTGAAGTTTCTGGAGTCAGCGCACGTCAAGGATGTGTTGTCGGTTTTGAAATGGGCGGAGAATCCGCGCAACCAGATAGCTGCATTTCGCGTCCTGAAGTTATTGCCGGGAATGGGCCCATCGCGGGCAGCCAGATGCCTCGAGTTTCTCGCAATGAACGGGCACGCCCTGTCGTCACTCGAAGACTGCCAGCCGCCGGCCGCGACCGCCGCTGACTGGCCGGGTTTTTGCGCACTCATGACCTCGCTGGCGGCCGTTGATCCTGGCGACCGCGCTTGGCAGGCACAACTGGGCGAAACGCGGCGTTGGTACCAGGTGCATCTCGAACGTCTGTACGACAGTCTCGAAACCCGCGAGGCTGACCTCGAACAACTGGAACAGATATCCGGCGCCTACCCGACACGAGAGCGGTTTCTGACTGAGCTTACGCTGGATCCCCCGTCGGCAACCGGCGATCTTGCAGGCGCTCCCTTACTCGACGAGGACTACCTGATCTTGTCGACGGTGCATTCCGCCAAGGGTCAGGAGTGGAAATCGGTATTTGTACTGAATTTCTCAGACGGTTCGTTTCCGTCCGAATTTGCGACCGGCAAGCCCGAAATGATCGAAGAAGAACGGCGCCTGTTGTATGTCGCCATGACGCGTGCAAGGCACTCCCTGCACCTGATCGCGCCGCTCAGGCACTATGTCACGCAACAACGGCGCGATGGTGACAAGCACGTATACGGCGCGAAAAGCCGCTTCATGACAGAGCGCCTGGCAGCCACCATGACTCCGCGATTCCACGGACGTCCGGAAGCATCGATACCCGTGACGCCACGCAGCGGCCGACAGATCGATGTCGCCGGACGACTGCGGGAGATGTGGCAGGAATAGCGATCGACGCGGGCTAGTTCCAGGCGCCGATGATGATGCCCATAACGGCAAACAGTACGATGTAGTAACCGGTATTGATCAGATAGAGGCGAATGGAGCGCTGCTCGAAGAAGTAAGTAATGCCGTAAGCAGTTGCTATCAAGCCGATGCCGATCAAAAGACCTGCCTGCAGGCCGATGAGCCAGTCGCTGTCGGATCCCATGAACAAGGCGAGTGCGGTAGCCGCCATGAATTGCAACACAAAGGTTCCGCCGAAAGTCATCGGCATATTGGCCTGCGTGATGGACTCGTCCGTCAGGCCGATCTCCAGCATCCACGCCTGGCCGAATACCTTTTTCGAGTACCACATCGAACCGATAAGGAAGGCAACAACCGTTGCTGAAAATACCGCCAGCCAATTAACCGCGGCGATTGCATTGCCGATGTCCATGGCCCTCTCCTTGTTACTATTATTATGCGGACTGCGGATTCTAACAGGTTGATGTCAAAGGGCGATGTCCGTCTTGATGGCTGGATGCAGCCAGTCACAGATTTATGTCAGATCCATGCGGCAAACATTCTTCCCGTGAACCTTGTCACAACGCGTCGTCTCTATTTACGATATACGTCGAACGTCACTTTTCGTGCGCGACGCGCGTGAGGTGATGGAAGTGCGGTGAAGCCCGGGGAACTGAGTCGGGTTGGCAGCACAGCTGGAAGGAATCGGCCGGGCAGGTAGACTCGCGTGCCAACCGCTTCATCGTTGTCCTGACGAAAGTGAGGAAACGCAGCGAATGACCAGTCGCACAACGCATGAACGTGTAGTACCTGTACCAAACCTTCGCGATTATTTTCGCCAGTCGATCGATGCTGCGATTGACAAGCAGGGTGTGGCAGTCAATCCACACGCCACGCACTATGTCGTAAACCTGCTGACAATTTTTGCCAGATCCGAAGACCTCTATGAGGATCACGGCGACAGTTATGGCCTGAAACCTCTCGCCATGATGATGGCCGATTCGCTCGATGCCGCGACTGTCGAGCAGCGAAATTTTGCCTTGCAGCGCATCGGCGATGTGTCGCTGTTCATAGCCGGATTCTTTGCAGACAGCCTCGCCCACAAGCTCGTAGACCTTGACTACTATATTTACATGGGCGGGAACGCCTACGGTTCACTGTCCGAAGAAATTCGTGGGACGACGCGCGGCCGGGCGCTGGCGGACGTTTACCGGGAACTGGCTCGCAAATTTCAGCTGGTTGTCGATATCCTGAACGAGGTGCGCGATGGGGCGGGTCGCTCGTCCGACCTGAACCTGCTCCGTACTTACGAAGTCTGGCTCAAGACCGGCAGCAAGCGTGCCGAGAGCCTGTTGCGGGAACACGGTGTCGTGCCAATTTCCGGATCCATCTCGCGCCGGGACCACTGACCCGCCAATGCTTGCAAGCCTGCAGAAGCACCTGACCGACATCTACCGGGTCGACCCGGGTTTTGAGATTGGCGACTACCTGATCACCGATCCTGCATTGGCGAAAATTCTGGGGAACGGGGCATTGGTGCCGAACACCGACGAATCCGTACTGATCCGCCAGGACAAGGACGGACTTGCGCTGAGTCTCTACCTGAATGAGGAACTGCTGGAACGGCTCGATCGCAACAATCCGCTTGAATGTCTGCGAACGGAGCAGCTTCAGGACCTGTGCAAGGTCATTGAAGGGATCAGCCACTTCAACTACGTCGTCTGGAGCGCCAGGCAGGGAAAGTCGGTCACCTTGCTCGAACTGGAAATGCAGGCCGAGGTCGACAAGTTCGTTGGCACATGGCTTCTTGCGCTCGATCAGAAGGACTTCGAGTTCGCCAGTTGTGTGCATCGCTGGCTCTTCGACGAAGTCTCGTTCAACCCGCAACTGCGTCCGGAGCAACACGAGCGTTACCGTGCCGCAAACGACTATGCGGCGCGTTTCTGTCACGGCATCAGCCAGCGATTGGACCGGGACAACGCGAACGGCCTGGACGAGCTGCGCTATTTCTACCGCCTTTCCCAGCAAGCCAAGATAAGCCACATCCACGCCACCATTTGGGGACAGTGACTCTTTTTTGGGGACGTCAATTTTCATCCTTTTAAGAGTCCGTTGGAGCCCGCCTTGCGGGCGAACGCGAGGACGATCGGGCCTTTTCACGGTCGCGCGCGGGGCGCGCTCCCACAGGGCTTGATGAGGGGCAAAAAAAAGACGGTGGCAAAGCCACCGTCTAAAGTTACGAAACAAACTGCATAAGGGATTTAAGTTTGTTACGTCTGCCTCGCCGGCAGCCCGTGGTTGCGTGCTGCCGGTGTGAGACGAGGTTGTCGCGCTCGCACCGTCTCCGCCGTACGCGATACGATGCAAGCGATCGAGCATTCATTGGCAAATGTCGCGTTGTCTGGTTGTTTGATGCATGCCAGGTTCGAATGGTTGCAAACCGATTGTTATAAGTGACGAGTAAAAAAGTTGCGGCTGCAACAGTGCTGCCCGAGTCGACAGCAACCCGGCACTCGCACTACCTGCCGTATACTGTTTGGCAACAGCTTGCGTGATAGCCAGTCCGGGGAGAGGCACATGAAATCCACCAGGCAAATGGATTCAGTCAGGAGCCGGGTATCGCAGGAGGAATGGCAGACGCGGGTCGATCTTGCCGCCTGCTACCGGCTTGTTGCCATGTATGGCTGGGACGATCTGGTCTTTACCCACATCTCGGCACGCGTACCGGGGCCCGAGGAACACTTCCTGATCAACGCTTACGGCCTCTTGTTCGAGGAGATGACGGCAAGCAGTCTCGTCAAGGTCGATCTGCAAGGTAGTCTCGTCATGGAGTCGCCCTACGTCATCAACCCGGCCGGCTTTACGATTCACAGCGCCGTGCACGAAGCACGACCCGATGTAAATTGTGTCTTGCATACGCACACACCGGCCGGTGTTGCGGTGTCAGCACAGGTTGCAGGCTTGCTGCCGATCTCACAGGCGTCGCTGTTCCCGCTGATCTCGATTGGCTATCACGACTATGAAGGCGTTGCGTTGAATCCGGAGGAGAAGCCCCGCCTTGTCGCGGATCTCGGCGCACATAGCACCCTGATCCTGCGCAACCATGGATTGCTGACCGCCGCGGCGACCATTCCGGATGCCTTTCTCCGGATGTACATCCTCGAATCCGCTTGCCGGACTCAGCTGTTGGCGCAGTCGTCAGGCGCAGAATTGATGGCGATCGATGGCAGGATTCTCAAGGGCATCGCGGCGCAGGCCGAGGCGGTCACGAAGGGGTTGGGTGGCCAGCTCGCGTGGCCGGGACTGCTGCGAAAGCTCGACCGACAGGACCCGTCATTTCGCGAGTAGAAATCGCCGCCTGGCGGCCGATCACCGCCACGGTTCAATTACCCTCGTAGGAGCCCGCGCCACGGGCGATCACGGCACCGGCTCGATTGCCACCCGCAGGAGCCCGTAACACGGGCGATCAAGGTGCCGGCCCGATTGCCACCTGTAGGAGCCCGCATTGCGGGCGATCATCGTTAAACCAGAAACATCCGATACGCCATGTTCTCCGTTTCATCCCAATGCGCATACCCGAGATCCGCCAGGTGTGTCTCCAATTCATCCACCTCCGCCGGCGCCACCTGGATACCGGCGAGAATTCGCCCCCAGTCCGAGCCGTGATTACGGTAGTGAAAAAGACTGATATTCCACCGCGTGCCGATAGCCTCGAGAAACGCCAGCAAGGCACCCGGTCGTTCAGGAAACTCGAAGCGAAATATCCTCTCGTTCTCAATTTTCGCGCCGGCGCCGCCAACCATGTGCCGCACGTGCAACTTTGCGACCTCGTTGTCACTCAGGTCCTGCAAAGGATATTTCAAGTCCGCGAGTTTGCGGATCAGCCGGTCGCGCTCAGCGGCGCCATGTCGTAACTCGACACCGACGAAAATGTGCGCCTTGCTCGAGTCGCTGTAGCGATAGTTGAATTCGGTGACACTGCGTCGCCCGATGGCCTCGCAGAAACGTTTGAAACTGCCGGGTTGCTCGGGAATCTCCACCGCCAGCAGCATTTCGCGCTGTTCACCGATCGCCGCCCGCTCCGCGATATGGCGCAAGCGGTCGAAATTCACATTGGCGCCGCACACAACAGCGACCATGGACTTGTCGCGAAGGCGATGCTGCGCGATATATTTTTTCAGGCCGGCCACCGCGAGCGCGCCGGCCGGTTCTGCGATCGATCGCGTGTCTTCGAAAATATCGCGAATTGCAGCGCAGGTCTGGTCGGTGTCGACCGTTACGATGTCGTCCACAAGATCGTGACAAAGCCGAAAGGTTTCGTCACCGACGCGCTTCACCGCAACGCCGTCGGCAAAAATGCCGACATGATCGAGTGTCACTGGATAGCCGGCAGCGAGCGACTTCTGCATGGCCGCAGAATCCTCGGGTTCGACGCCTATTATCCTTACCTGTGGCCGCCGTCCCTTGATCCACGCGGCGATCCCGGCGATCAGGCCACCACCGCCGATCGGTACGAATACAAAATCCAGAGTCTGGTCGGCCTGACTGAGGATTTCGCGACCGATAGTACCTTGCCCGGCGATGACTTCCGGATCGTCGAACGGGTGAATGAAAGTCAGGCGCTGCTGTTCCCCCAGTTCCCGGGCATGTTGTTGCGCATCGTCGTACGTGTCACCGTGCAGCACCACTTCACCGTCCAGCGCCCGCACCGCGTTGACCTTGATCGATGGCGTCGTGACGGGCATGACGATGACGGCACGTGCGCCGAGCCGTTGCGCGGCAAGCGCTACTCCCTGGGCGTGATTGCCGGCCGAGCTGCAGATGACACCGCGATCGAGAACCGTGCGTGGCAAACGCGACAGCTTGTTGTAGGCGCCGCGCAACTTGAAGGAAAAAACCGCCTGCAGGTCCTCCCGTTTCAGCAGGACGCGGTTCCTGAGTCGCGCCGAAAGCGTAGCGGCAGGTTCCAGGGGGGTTTCAATTGCAACTTCATACACCGATGCAGCGTCGATGCGTTGCAGGTATTCCTCGAGGCTGATCGGCAGCTTTGGCGTGTCCGGGCTCATAGCGGGCAGAGGTTAGCGCATCACGATCGGATACGCCGATGATTTTATCGGGTGTAGCGGCTCGGCACCGCGACGCTGCGTACCTGGAGAATGCCGGCAAAGCGCCACGAAAGTCGTATCGCGTTGACGATCGCTGCGTGCTTGGATGATGCAGATCGAGTGTATGGCTGGAGGCTGCTGCATGGCATTGCGCCAGGAACGCGCATCGAAGGCGTCAACTACTGTGACGCCGTTGTTTCGGGATGAGGCACTGAAATCGCAGCGCGAACCGTTGCATGGGGCCGTCACCGTGGTCATGCCGCCCGGCGCGTGGGCGGCTGCAGTCGTCAGTATTCTGGCAGTGCTACTGCTCGGGCTGTCGGCATGGCTGGTCGAGGTACCACAACGGGCCCAGGCGGTCGGGGTGTTGATGCCGCCTGACGGGTTCGTGCGCATCGTGGCGGCGCATGCCGGCCGCATTACTGACCTGCAGGTCGCCGAAGGACAGCAGGTTCGTGCAGGGCAGGTGTTGGTCGGGCTGACGGCAGATGGCAACAGCGCGGGTCCCGATGCTGTCGTCGCAGCCAGGCATCGCTCACTGGTCCTCGAGTTGTCGTTGCGCCGTGATATCGAGAAGCAAGAACAGCGCGCCCGGGTTCTGCGTGCACGGGATGTCGACCGGCGAATCAAGCATATCAATGCGCAACTGGCTCATTCGCGTAATGAGATTAAGCTGCTGGAAGCACGTAACACCTTGTTGACTCGCAGGCTCGAAGGATTGCAACTGCTTGTGGCGAGTGGCAATGCGTCCGACATGCAGCTCGATCAGGAGCAGTTGTCACTGTTGCAATCGCGGGCAGCCGTTGAGGCGCTCAACGGCCAGGCAGCGCGCATCGAGCGGGAACGCGCCGAACTGCGTCAACTGCGTGAAGACCTGGACGACGAGGAAGCGCTGCGCGCCACTGAGCACGCAATCCTGAGGGAGCAGCTGCAGCGGCAACTGTCAGAAGTTGCAGCGCTGGTCGGCACCGATTTGCGGGCACCGCGTGAGGGTGTCGTTGCCCGGATCATGGTGCGACCGGGGCAGGCTGTGCAAAGCGGGCAAACGCTGGTCACGCTCTATCGCGGCGCCCCCGATTTGGAAGCCTGGCTTTACCTGCCAAGCGCAAGCGCGGGCGCGCTGCATGAGGGGCAGGCAGTCGAGCTGCGCTTCGACGCTTACCCGCACCAGATCTTCGGTACACAATCTGCTGTCGTGTCGTCGATTTCGGCGATCCCATTGCTGCCAACGGAAGTCGACGTCCCGCTCGCCCTGGCGGGACCGGTCTTCGAGGTCCGTGCGGCGCTGAGCAAGCAGTCGATCAACGCGAGCGGCCGCACGTGGACCTTGCCGGCCGGCACAGCGGTCCGCGCGGAACTGGTGCAACAACGCTATCGCCTCTACGAGTGGCTTCTTCGCCTGCGTCGAGACCGGCCGGAAGCGGCGGACTCAAGCACGGATGCGTGATCATCCGGGCATCGCTACGCGCCGTCGGCTGCCGCTGATCCTGCAACAAGAGCGCGCGGAATGCGGGCTTGCCTGCGTCGCTATGATCGCCGGCTACTTCGGTCGCCAGGTCAGTCTAAACGTGCTTCGCGCCCGTCACCCGCCGTCGACTCGTGGAGCGACGCTCAACGACCTGCTACAGGTCGCTACCGGGCTCGGGCTTGCGGCTCGACCGGTACGGCTCGAGCTGTCGGAGTTGTCGCGCCTGTCTCTGCCGGCGGTGTTGCACTGGAAGCTCGACCACTTTGTTGTGCTTTTGCGGCTACGTCGCGGCAAGGCGGTCATTCACGACCCGGCGAGTGGAAAAGGCATCGTATCGCAACACGAACTGGATGCCTCGTTTACCGGTATCGCATTGGAGTTCGCGCCGGCGGCCCACTTCGAGCGCGGCAATGAGTGCGATACCCTGTCGCTGGCGACGCTACTGCGATCCTGTCGGCGCGTGGGTCGTTACCTGGGGCTCATGCTTTTGCTCCTGGTCGTAATCCAGCTTCTTTCGCTCGTTCCGCCGGTTGTTACGCAATTACTGATCGATGAAGTGATCCTCGGCTTGGATCTGTCATGGCTGTATCGTGCGTTAGGCGGTCTGGCGGCTGTGCTGTTCGTCGGCGCGCTGCTGGAGGCGGGGCGACGCTGGATCGGCCTGTATACCGGCACCCAGCTCGCCGCAGATACGACGAGGAACGTCGTTGGCCACCTGTATAACTTGCCGGTGCAATTCGTGCACAACCGTCACCTTGGCGACCTCATGTCGCGGCTCGAATCGCTGGAGCCTGTTCGCAGGGCTATAACCGAGACCGGCATTAACGGAATCGTGCAAAGCATGGTGGTCATCGCAACGCTGTCGATCATGCTGTTTTACAGCCCATGGCTGACGCTCGTCTCACTCGGCAGTATGGCTTGTGCCGCGCTGTTGCTCGCCGCGATACTGCCTACGACGCGGCGCTTGAGCGAACAGGCGCTCGTTTACAAAGCGCACGAGACCAGTTCGCTACTTGAAAGCCTGCGCGCAATCGATGTCGTGCATGCACTCGGGCTTGCACCGTTGCGCCTCGCGCAGTGGCAGAATCACTTCGTGTCGACCATCAACGCGCGTGTCCGCGCTGGCAGGCTTTCCATCTGGCAAGGCTTCGGCAGCAACCTGATTGCGGCAACGGAACAGGTCCTGTTTCTTGGCATCGGGATTACGGCCTTGCTCGACCAGCAGCTGACGCTGGGCGTGTTGTTTGCGTTCATGGCGTTGCGCGGACGCCTGGCGCATGCGGCGCTGAATCTCCTGGTGGTCTGCCAGGAGCTATTCATGCTAAAGCTGCATATTGGGCGTCTGTCCGACATCGTATTGGCTGAGCCCTTACCCGCGGTACCTGATGGCGCGATTACGCGAACGGTGAGGGGATCGCTGCATGCGCGCGGGCTGTCTTTTGCCTTCGCGGGCGGTCCGTTCGTCGTCCGCGACTTTTCTTGCGTGATCCAGGCCGGCGAATCCGTTGTCATAAGCGGCCCGTCGGGTTGCGGCAAGACGACTCTGCTGCGGATTCTGTCAGCGCAGCTGCCGCCGGATGCCGGGCAGCTCCTCATCGACGGACGCGAGTCGTCGCTCTGGCACCCGCAAGCCCTCCGACGGCAGTTCGCCACCGTGCTGCAGGACGACGCTCTGTTCAAAGGGAGTCTCGCCGCGAATATCGCTGGTTTCGATCCGGAACCGGACCTCGCGCGAATTCGCGATGCCGCCGATGCTGCTGAAATCTGGCAAGACATCCAACGCATGCCGATGGGGCTGGACACGCTGGTCGGTGATACAGGCAGTAACCTCTCAGGCGGTCAGCGGCAGCGCCTTGCATTGGCACGGGCATTCTATCGTCGGCCGAGGATGCTGTTTCTCGATGAAGCGACCAGCCACCTGGACATCGAAACAGAACACCGTGTCCTGGACAACATCGACGCCCTACGCATTACCGTGATAAGCGTGGCCCACCGCCCCGACGTCCTCCACCGCGCCAAACGCATCATTCGCCTCGATCCCCAACCCCCCAATCCATAGGTAGTGCCGCGTAGGTAGTGCCCGTAGGTAGTGCCGGGGTCAACAATTCGTAGGTACGATACTTCATAGGTAGTACAAGCCGTAGGT
>CAYVLL010000007.1:0-31222 GCA_964452235.1 uncultured Woeseiaceae bacterium | reverse complement strand
ACGGCGGCGTCGATTATTCGTTCGAATGTGTCGGTAACGTCAAGCTGATGCGTGCCGCGCTCGAATGCTGTCACAAGGGCTGGGGGCAATCGGTGATCGTCGGTGTCGCAGGCGCCGGGCAGGAAATCTGTACACGGCCGTTTCAGCTGGTGACAGGCCGCGTCTGGCGCGGTACTGCCTTCGGCGGCTGCAAGGGGCGCTCACAGCTCCCGGGGATGGTCGATGACTACATGGACGGCAAGATCAAGGTTGATGAGTTCATTACGCATACGATGCCGCTGGAGGACATCAACAAGGCGTTCGACCTGATGCACGAAGGCAAAAGCATCCGCTCGGTTGTGCATTTCTGAGAATGCCTTGAATACGAACAACGCCGCAACGACGAAAATTTTCGGGTAAACATCGATGACACGGGTCGCCGTCGCTACCTCCTCACGACTGGCGGCGGATGCAGCCTGCGAAGTTGCCGATCGAGGCGGCAACGCGGTGGACTGCGCAATCGCCGCTTCACTCCTGACCATGAACACCGAGCCCGGGGTGTGCGCACTGGCCGGCGGCGCCTACGTGACCGTTTGGGCTGCCGGCGGCAAGCCCGTAACAATCGACGGCAATGTCGCCATCCCCGGTATCGGCCTCGAGCACACCGCTGACCCGGCGGCTGCCGTCGCATTACACATGGAGTACGGCGGCGGTATCGACACACTGGTCGGCTGCGGTTCAGTCGCCGTCCCGGGCTCGCTGGCGGCTCTCGAGAAAGCATCCTGCGAATTCGGCGTACTTGACTGGCAGGAACTGTTCCTGCCGACGATACGCGCCGCCGATACCGGCTTCCCGCTACCGCCAGCCGGTCATTACTACCTGCAGTTCTCAGGCGTGCCGGTCTTCGGCCGCAGCACGGACGGATTCGACGCGTTGCATTACCCGGACGGCTCCTTGCGCAAAACCGGTGACCTCATCAAGGTGCCGCATCTGGCCGATTCGCTGAGAGCAATTGCGGCAGGGGGCAGCCGCGTTTTCTACGAGGGTGACATCGCACAAGCCATCGTGCAGCATGTGCAGGAGAATGGCGGCAGCCTGACCCGCGATGATTTGCTCCGGTACAGCGCAATCGTTCGCAACTCACTGACGGTAAACCTCGACGGATGGCACATCGGCGTCAACCCGCCTCCGGCTATTGGCGGCGCCGTGCTGGCCGCGATGCTCGTCGCCTTTCGTCATCAACCAGGCAATAGCTGGAATGCGCGATCGCTGCAGGCGCTGGTCGCTGTACAACAGGCCGCGCTCGGCTATCGCCGCAAACACCTCGATCTCAGCGACGATGTCAGCGCCGAGACAGCGCGCCTGCTCAGGATGGCCCGCGATGGCCATCTGCTGGATATCGCCGCTTCCGGCTCGACGGTACATACGTCTGCCGTCGACGATAGCGGGCTCGGATGTGCGATCACCGCATCGTCGGGATACGGTTCGGGTGAAATGCCGGAAGGCACAGGATTGTGGCTCAACAATTGCCTTGGCGAACTGGAACTCAACCGGCGCGGACTGAGTGCCACGCCGGCCGGCGCGCGATTGCCGTCCAACATGACCCCGGTCATTGCCAGGCGAAACGCCGCGGTTCTTGCTGTCGGCTCGCCCGGCGCAGATCGCATTACAACGGCTTTGCATCAGTTTTTCGTCAACTTTGTCCAGCACGGACGCGAACTCGATGCAGCGGTTGCCCATCCACGACTGCATCTGGAGATGCCTGCCAGCGGTACCAGAATCGCGGTTGAGCCAGGTATGCGACCCGCCGATTGTCCATGGCCGATCACGCAGTACCCGCAGATCAGCATGTACTTTGGCGGTGTCGGCGCTGCGTTGTTTGACCCACAGGAGGGCTTTTCTGTCGCCGCCGACCCGCGACGGGAAGGCGCAACCTTCGTTTCCGCCTGATGCTCGTGAAATCGGGGTCTGCTACCCTGCCGCTGGCCAGGCATCTGGCCCCGACTGAATATCGCTATGATTCCTGAAAGACCTGTCGACAGCAAAGCCTACGGAGTTCGCCGTGACCCCTTCGCGTTCTGCCACCACCCTGCCGGAGCAATTACCCGCCGACCCGATGCACTGGGCGGATGCATGGCTCAAAGAGGCTGTTGCCAACGCGGTGCAGCGGAATGCCAACGCCGTTACGCTGGCAACAGTCGATGCCGAACATCGGCCGTCGGCACGCATCGTGTTATGCAAGGCTTTCGTACCCGATCCCGGCTACTTCGTCATTTACACCAACTATCGCTCACGCAAGGGCCGAGACCTGGCCACCAACCCGCGCGTGGCTGCGGTTTTTCACTGGGACAAACTGGGCCGGCAAATCCGCATCGAAGGAATTGCGGTACGCTCACCCGACGATGAGAGTGACGCCTACTTCGCCAGTCGCGACCGTGGCAGTCAGCTCGGAGCCTGGGGCAGCGACCAGAGCACACCGATCGAATCGCGTGACGCAATGATTGCCCAGATCCGGGAACGTGCCGCGGATCTTGATGTCGATTCACACGGCGAACCAAAAGCGTCTGGCGGCGTAGCGCTTGCTATCCGGCGTCCACCACACTGGGGTGGCTATCGAATCTGGGCAAGCGTCATCGAACTCTGGATCGAGGGCCGTGACAGGATTCACGACCGCGCCGTGTGGCGGCGTGAGCTGGTACGTTCCAACGAACACACTTTTACAGTTACCCAATGGACCGGCACGCGCCTGCAACCCTAGACCGGGTACAGCTTGTGATAGACGAAAGTATCATTGATAAGAGAATTCACTGTCCGTTCTGCGCGGAGGCATTGGACATCGTCCTCGATCTGTCAGCCGGCGGCCAGTCCTACATCGAGGACTGCCAGGTCTGTTGCCAGCCGATGCAGCTTACTTTCGAAACCGATCAGGGAGAGTTGCTTACTCTCAGCGTGGACCGTGCTGGCTGACCGGGCGGGCGCAACGCCGCCGGTGAACCGTTCAACCTTTGCCTGCCCAGCTTCTTGCGAAGCGCTATTGGCCGCGCTTGACGGTATCCTGCGAACCTGCGTGTGCGGCAGCGTTCTGATGCTGGCAGCTGCGAGCTTCGCAAGTGCTCAGATCACGCTCACCGAGGGCACCAATCTGTCGGCCGATGTTTCTCCGGCCAACAGGCAGATCAGCATGGATTTGCTCGGCAGCATCTGGCTCGTACCCGAGCACGGCGGCGAAGCCAGAAAAATCACTAACAACCTGCAACCAGCGGAACGCCCGCGCTGGTCACCGGACGGCAATACAATTCTGTACCAGACACGATCCGCGCTCGGCAGCCAGATATGGATGCACGATTTGTCACAGCGATCGTCCAGCCCTGTTACAGACGCAGATTATTTCAATCATCATGCTGACTGGCATCCGGACGGACAGCGCATCGTGTTTTCATCCGAGCGCCGTGACAGCGGTTTCGATTTATGGGAACAGCACTTGCCGTCCGGTCTTGCCTGGCGACTGACGGACCACGGTGGCGACGAAACCGAGCCTGTTTGGTCGGCGAATGGACGGGATCTCGCGTATATCCGCAACACCGGTGAAGAATGGCGCCTGGTGTTGCGAAGACACGGGCAGTCTGAAATCGACCTGGTAATTTCGGACACCCCGCTTGCGGCTCCGTCGTGGCGACCCGATGGCAGTTTGCTGACTTTTTTGCGCAAACGAAATGAAGCATTCGAGTTGCAGATGGTCATCCTGTCAAACCCGCCGCTGGTCCGGACACTTATCTCCGGCGAGGACTTCTTCCTGTCGCCGGCAAGCTGGACCGATCGACTGCACTTCTACTACACCGCTAACGGCACCATAAAGTCACGACAGTTCAATGAATGGACATCGAGACCATTGCTTTTTCGCGCGGAAGTCGGGCACGCGCCAGCCAGGGCTGCCACACCGGCTGCGCGCGAATTGCCCGTTATAGATCCATCCGGTCAACGTTTAATTATCCGCACACGGCGCCTTTTCGATGGCGAGACGCCAGGCTACCGCGAGAATTTCGAAGTCGTCATCGTCGACGGCCGAATCGAGGCGGTGCAGCCGCAAAGCGGCGCATCAAGTGATGCAGCCATTCTCGATCTGGGCGACGCAACAATGTTGCCCGGCTTCATCGATGTTTACGCCCAAAGCCCTGACGTTCACCAGCCCGCCACCGGATTGCGCCTGCTCAGCTACGGGATAACGACTCTCGTCGCGACCGACGTGCCACCGGATTTCGACGCAGACCTGTGGGAATCCGCTGAGCAGCCCGGCCCGCGGCTGCTGCGTGCCGTACCATTTGGCCTGCCGTCTGCCGAAGAAACGACGGCGCTCCCGGCGCTGCTCACTATTCCTGCTACGGGCCTGCCATCGGCGGCAGCTAACGACGCGCTGGAGTCGTGGCGCGCACAAGGATTGCCGATCCTTGCCGAGAGCTGGAACGTCGGATTACTGCTTGGCGCAGATCTTCTGCTGGGCGCCGATCACGTTCCCGCGTCACCGCTGGGGCGACGCTACGCAGACATGGCGATTGCTGCGGGCAATGGCCCCGTTACACTGGTCTCTGGCCTCGCGGATACGGAGACGCCGGGAATGTCGCATCTTCTCCAGTCGCGACAGGCTGCCCTTGCGGCACCTCCCGCATCGCGTCCGCGGCGTCTCTCGGGCGTCCCGGATATGTCGGCCACTACCTCAACAGTAGTGGTCGGCAGCAAGCCCAACGGACTGCCCACCGGCATGGCCTTGCACGCGGAGTTGCGCGCGCTCACAGCCGCCGGACTTGACGGCGACCGGGTGCTGAAAGCGGTCGGCAGCAACGCCGCTTCCGCCCTGGGCCTGGGCGATCTTGGCCGTATTGCAGTTGGCAGCCTTGCGGACCTGGTCATCGTGTCCGGCGATCCGAGGGCCCGCATCAGCGATGCTCTCGAGGTGGTGGCAGTGGTGCGCAATGGCCGTTTCTACAGCCAGCTGAGCTTGCTGGAACGAGCGCAGGCCGGCACGGTTGTCGAATAATTTGACAGTTGGCGCTGCCAGTGACGACTGTCGCCATTTGGGGACATAATCCGGCCGTTTTTCTCAACTTCGATCCCCGAAGCCAGTACGGTCGAGCCGCGTTCGGCAGGACAACGATCCTGTCGGACTATTGTTAAGTGATTGTTTTTAAAGACTATCTGACAATTTCTTTAGCGGCTTGTCGGATAATTTTACAGAACGCCTCCCATTCTTAAGCTGACCGTGTGGGGTTTCGCCGCAAGCTATTGAAAAGGAAACGTTAACACGCAGCTGGCACAGGACTTGCTATGGATAGTTTGCCCAAGCGAAGTGGAACTGGGAAGCGGCCACCGGAAAATCGATACATACAGGATTTAGACGCCAGAAGAACAATAATTACAAAAACAAAACGATCCAGATCCAATAATAAAAATACGTCTGTATCTGGTTGCCGAATTTTCAGTTACCTCTACTAATAATAATAAGAGTCACCTCAACCCCGTTGCGCAAGCACCGGGGTTTTTCTTTTGTGCGTTGTTTTGAGTCCCCGTTCCGGGAAGCCACCGGACTTTTCTTTCTACACTGGTTGCGTGAATTGCGTACCCGACTTAGTCTCGCTGCCGGGTAAGCGATACGGGAATGGGGCGACAATGACGCGACTGGCGTTACGCTGGCTTTTACCGGTAATTGCGCTGCTGGCCGGAGCGTGCGCTTCTGTCGTCGAACGTGACTACGCCGAACACGATATTGCCGCGCTGCAAGAATCGATGCACAACGGCGAGCTCACCTCACGGCAGCTTGTGCAATTTTATCTGGACAGAATCGATGCGCTGGATCGTCACGGGCCCGAACTCCGCGCCGTCCTGGAAATCAATCCCGAGGCGCTGGCGATAGCCGACGCACTGGATGACGAACGTCGTACAGCTGGCGTACGCGGTCCCTTGCACGGTATCCCTGTCCTGCTCAAGGCCAACATCGATACTGGCGATGGCATGACCACCAGTGCCGGCTCACTGGCGCTCGCCGATCACCGGGCACCGGATGACGCCTTTATGGTCGCTCGACTGCGTGACGCAGGCGCCATCATTCTCGGCAAGACCAATCTCAGCGAGTGGGCGAATTTTCGTTCGACAAGCTCGTCGAGCGGCTGGAGCAGCGTCGGCGGACAGACACGCAATCCTTACCAGCTGCGGCGCAATCCCTGCGGCTCGTCAAGTGGCTCGGCTGTTGCGGTTGCCGCCAGCCTGGTCGCAGTTGCGGTAGGCACTGAAACTGACGGTTCCGTTATTTGTCCGGCTTCAATCAACGGCATCGTCGGCATCAAGCCGACACTCGGGCTGGTCAGCCGTGACGGCATAATTCCGATCGCGCACAGCCAGGACACGGCCGGCCCGATGGCGCGTACGGTGCGGGATGCCGCGATCCTTCTTGCGGCAATGGCGATTGCTGACCCGGCCGACCCGGCGTCGGCGCAGCGCAGCGCGGTGGTCCCGGCCTATGCGGATAATCTTGACCCCAGCGCGTTACGTGGCCGGCGTATCGGCGTTTTGCGAACGCACTCGGGAGCCGGGAACGACCAACGCGTCGACGACATTCTCGGCCAGAGCATCGCACGCCTCGAGGCGCAGGGAGCCGTTATTGTTGACCCCATCGAGATCGAGACGGAGGGTCTCGGCGATGCCGAGTACGAGGTGCTGCTCTACGAGTTCAAGGCAGATCTGAACGACTATCTCACGGCATCGAACGCACCGGTCCGATCCTTGCAAGGGATCATCGAGTTCAATTCCGCCAATGCGGAACGCGTTATGCCGATTTTTGGGCAGGAAATCCTCGAGCTGGCGGAGCAAAAAGGCCCACTGACCGATGCCGACTATCGTGAGGCGCTCACAGTGAGCAAACGCATCGCACAGGAAGGTCTCGACAATGCGTTGCGAGAGCATCGGCTCGATGCGTTGATTGCACCGTCGAACGGCCCTGCCTGGCTGACGGATCATGTGCTTGGCGATCACTTCAGCATCGGCAGTTCGTCGCTGGCCGCCGTGTCAGGATTCGCCAGCATAACCGTACCGGCAGGCTTCGTATCAGGCCTCCCCGTTGGCGTATCGTTCATCGGCGGTGCGTTCAGCGAGCGAACCCTGATTGAGATCGCCTACGCCTTCGAGCAGTCCGACACGATTCGACGGCCTCCCGCGTTTATTGAAAATTGACCCGGTCCAGACCATGTTCAAGGCCGTTCGCGTATCCATTTTGCTGTTGATCCTGGTTTTTGTCTCAATGAGCAGCTGGCTGACACAGTCGCGCAGCACCGACTGGAACAACAGCCTGTGGGTCAAGGTGTACCCCATCAACGGTGACGGCAGCGATGAAAGCCGGCGTTACATCGATACCCTGGAGATCGATGATTTTGTCGCGGTTGAAAATTTCATCGCACAGGAGACCGCCAGGTACGGGCATGATCTGCCGCGGCCGGTGCGCCTGGAACTTGGCCGACCGATACCTCAGCAACCACCCGAGGTGGCGCGCGGCGCCGGCGTTTTCGGCGTCGCATACTGGAGCCTCAGATTGCGCTGGTGGGCCAGCCGCATCACCAGGGATCAGGATGAGGTGGCGCCGGACGTGAAAATCTTTGTCCGCTACCACGCGCCGCGTGCTGACTACCCGCTGGAGAATTCCGTCGGGATGCAAAAAGGCATGGTTGGCATCGTGAACGCATTCGCCGGTCGTCAACACGCCCCGGTCAACAACGTCGTTATCGCTCACGAGTTCTTGCATACCCTCGGCGCCACCGACAAATACGATCCGGCGAGTGGCATGCCCGATTTTCCGGACGGCTACGCAGATCCGTTGCGTGAACCGGCGCTGCCACAGCGACAGGCGGAAATCATGGGCGGGCGCATCGCCGTATCGGAGTCTGAGGCCATGATCCCGAAAAGCCTTCAATTCGTCGTAATCGGCACACAAACGGCTCGGGAAATTCGCCTGACCGACTGACGGGCCGTTCTTTCGCCGCGTTCAAAGCTGGGCTACTCTGCCGCGATGCAAACTTCTACGGTGCCAGTGATCGAATGCCTGAACCTCGGGATCTCGGTCCCCGGGCGGACCCTGGTCGAGTCCCTGCAGCTCTCCGTGGCAAGCGGTGAGTTTCTCGCCATCCTGGGACAGAACGGCGCGGGCAAGACACTATCCCTGCATACCATTGCCGGGCTGCGCAAGCCGGCAGCCGGATCGATCCGCTTACAGGGCGCGGCTTTGACAGGAATGAGCCGCCGGCAGATCGCCCGCAGCCTGGCTTTGCTGCCGCAGGACACTGAGGATTTCTTTCCCGCAACCGTGCTCGAGACGGTGCTCTCAGGTCGTCACCCGCACATCCCTGCGCTGGAGTGGGAAACGGCCGCCGACCGCACTATCGCAATGGATGCGCTTGAGAGCGTCGAAATGTCATCCCTGAATGAACGCGACATCGTCACTCTGTCCGGCGGTGAACGCCAGCGTGTCGCAATCGCCCAGGCGCTGACGCAGAGACCCGAACTCTATTTGCTGGATGAACCCACAAACCATCTCGACCCGCAGCATCAGCTGCAGATCATGAGCTTGTTCGCAAACGCGGCGGCAAGGGGCGCTGCAATAATCGCGACCTTGCATGACGTCAATCTGGCAGTACGGTTTGCGAGTCGTTGCCTGCTCTTGTACGGCGACGGTCGCTGGGAACTGGGGGACACCGCGCAGATCCTGAGTGAATCACGATTGAGCAAACTGTACTGCACGCCGATGGAAGCGGTTCCCTGGCGGGGACACCAATTGTTCGTCGCTGCGGCAAATGCCGGTCAGGAACTCGTAAGTCGGCCCAGCAGTTCCTGATGCAGCCCGGGGTTCGCGGCCAGCACCGAGGTCGTGGCAAGCCCTGGCGAATTGCCGTCGAGGTCTGTGAAGATACCACCCGCCTCCGCGACGATAACTGCCAGTGCGGCGATATCGAGAATGCCCACATCGGACTCGATCACCGCATCGATCTTGCCGGCCGCCAGCAGATGGTACTGGTAAAAATCGCCGTAGCCGCGAATGCGATCGACTGCGGCAACGATATCGCCGAAGCGCGCCCAGCCTGGCGATGCTGCGAGCGTTTTCAGATTACCGGTGGACAACGCTGCGCGCGTAAGGTCATCAATGTCGCTGACTGCCAATCGCTCACCGTTCAGCCACGCCCCGCGACCGGTTTCGGCCCACGCCACCTCGTCAAACAAGCTGCCGCTGGACACGCCGAGGACCAGCCGCCCGTCCCTCATGAGAGCTATCTGCGTGGAGAAGAAGGGGTATTGGCGAACGAATGCCTTTGTGCCATCGATCGGGTCGACGAGCCACAGGTTTTCTGAAGTCGACCCGCTCTGTCCCGTTTCCTCGCCAAGAAATCCGTGCTCAGGAAACCGGTCCAGAATGACCTTGCGAATAGCCTGTTCGCATTCGACATCGGCCTGAGTCACCGGTGTGAGATCCGCTTTCGTGCGCACCTCGAAATTTCCGTGGAAATAGTGCCGACTGATCGCAGCGGCTGCGCTCGCAGCGGCGAGCGCCGTTTCCAGTTCCGGTGACCTGCTTGCCGCCTCTGTCATTGCCTCGCCGATCCTGTAATGCGTTGGCATCGAAAGCGGCAACTATGGCTGCAGCCTGTGCGTGACACAAGGGTGGGATGACACGCTTCGCTTGACAGTCCGCTGATCGCTGCCTATTGTTCGCCTGACATCAGGTGAATCCGGAAAGGCATTTTTTCGGATGAACGGGAAGCCGGTGGAGTCAGCAATGACTCATTCCGGCGCTGCCCCCGCAACGGTGATCGAGTCAACCCGTAGCCCCCGCCAGCCTCTTGGCCCGGCGGAGCCACTGCGAAACGAAAGCATCTGCTTTCCAGTTCGCGGGAAGGCGCTACGGACTGGAATGCACGCCGCACGGCATGTAATCCACTCGTCAGCCCGGAGACCGGCCTGTTGCACACGTGAATGACGCGGCGGGCGTAGATTCGGACGTGCCTTGACAGAGCAACGTTCCTCATCAGCCCTCCTTGCATTCGCAACGGTCGAACCAGCTGATCGCGTGCGGGCGGCACGCAAGGGGACAACATGAAAACTCTGAACGCGGCCTTGCGGCCGTCACTGCCAGTCACTGCAATTCTGCTTCTTTCACTGACGGGTGCCAGCACGGCGGCGACAGAACCTGCGCCACAGGATCAAATCATCGTAACGGCAACCCGTACCGAGATTCCTCTCGAGAATGCGATTGTGCCGGTCACAGTCATTACACGACAGGACATTGAGCAATCGCTGGCTGCCGATCTCGCGGAGCTGCTGCGCTTCGAAGCCGGTATCGACATCGGGCGCAACGGCGGCCCCGGTCAATCAACGTCGGTTTTTCTGCGCGGAACCGACAGCAATCACACCCTGGTGCTCATTGACGGGGTTCGCATTAATCCGGGGACCATCGGTGGTGCAGCAGTCCAGCACATTGCACCTGAAACCATTGAGCGTATCGAGATAGTCAAGGGTGCGCGTTCGGCGCTCTTTGGTACGGATGCGATCGGCGGTGTCGTCAACATCATCACGCGCCAGGGCGAAAAGCAGTACCTAGAGAGTTCCGTTGGCACAGGCAGTTTTGACACCCGGTCCTTGCTTGTGTCAGCGGGCCGCAGCAGCGAGACTGCCAATATCGGTTTGACAGTCAACTGGCAGGATACAGACGGCTTCTCGTCCAGCACGCAAAGTGACATCGCACGCGGGTATGACAACCTGTCGGCGAACTTCCATGCGGGTCGTCAACTGGCCTCCAGTTACGTGACGCTGCGGCACTGGCAGGCCAGCGGCAATAACGAGTACTTCGATTTCTTTCTGGCACCACTTGACCAGGACTTCAGGCTTGCAACCACAGCCGTGGAGGTGAAGACAGCGTTGCGAAACGATATTGAGAGCAAGCTGGTGGTAAGTCATATCACGGATTCGATCGAGCAGAACCAGTCGGCCGATTTCGTCGAATCCAAACGGTATGCTCTTGACTGGCAAGTCGCAGTGCCGAGAGGCAATCACGAATGGGTGGGCGGTATTTACCTGGTCGACGAAACTGCCGAGTCGCTTTCATTCGGCTCCGGGTTCGCCGAGGATACGCGCGTACGCGCGGTATTCGTTGAGGACCAGTGGAGCAATGGCGTGCATCGAACCTTTGTGGCAGCGCGACTCTCGGACCACGACGCCTACGGCAATCATTTCACCTGGAACGCAGAATACTCCCGCTCGCTGGGCGACCACTGGACGCTCAACGCAGGGCTTGGGCACGCCTTTCGCGCGCCGGATGCCACGGACCGCTTCGGCTTCGGCGGCCGGCCGGACCTGGAGCCCGAAGTCGCCGATGAAATGCAGCTCGCGCTGCGCTACCGGCCAAGTGCGCGACATTCGTTTAATCTGGGACTTTATCGCAACGACATCGAGGACTTGATTGAATTCGACTTGTCTACCTTCGAATTGCGTAACATCGGCAAGGCGGAAATACGCGGCGTTGAACTGGGATGGGAGTATCGTGGTGATGGCTTCTCTGCTCGCACCAGCATTGTCCGGCAGTCGGCCGACAATGCAATCGAGGATGTGCGCCTGTTGCGGCGTGCCGAGGAAAGCATGACTGTAAATTTGCAAAAGGACCTCGGGAGTCATCGGCTCGGCTTGTCGCTTCTCGCCAGTGGCGATCGCGCAGATGTAGGCGGCATTCGACTGCCGGGCTACTTACTGGTCAATCTGACCGGGCAACTGGCACTTGCCGATCGGTGGCGCCTCAACGCACGCGTGGAAAACCTGTTCGACCGTGACTATGAAACGGCAGCAGGCTTCCGCATGCAGGAACGCAGCTTTTTTGTCGACCTCGGATACAGCTGGAAGTAAGAATCGATGGGCAATCGGCTGAGCAAAATTTACACGCGAACCGGTGACGACGGCACGACCGGGCTTGGCGACGGCAGCCGCGTAGCCAAAAGCAGTCTGCGCGTTGAGGCATACGGCACGGTTGACGAGGCCAACAGTACCATCGGCATGGTGCTGGCATGCGCTTCGGTACCCGACGATATTCGACACTGCCTTACCGAGGTCCAGCACGACCTGTTCGATCTGGGTGGAGAATTGTGCATACCCGGCCACAAGGCAATCGAGCAGCCATGGATACTGCGGCTGGAGCAACAGCTCGACGCTTTCAATGCCGAGCTGCCGCCGCTCAAGGACTTCATCCTGCCCGGCGGGGGCCAGGCCGCGGCGGCGTGTCACCTGGCGCGAACCACCGTGCGCCGTGCCGAGCGCTGCGCGAGTGCGTTGAGCGATGCGGAGGAGGTGCGCGGCGAGGTGTTGCAGTACCTGAATCGCCTGTCGGACCTGTTGTTTGTTATCGCACGACGACTGGCGCGCGCGGAAGACGGCCACGAAGTGATCTGGAATCGCGGGCGGCTGAAAGATAGCGGATGATCGGCCGTGACAGGGGCTCCTGCGAGCGGTGTCGCTGCGCGCCCTGGGGGCGGATGCGGTAATTCCATTCGCGCGCAGGGCGCGCTCCTACGGTGGTTATGTCGTCGCGTAATCGATCGCCCGTGATACGGGCTCCTGCAGCCAGGCTAAACGAACGGTACGTTATCGCCCGTGATACGGGCTCCTACAGGTGGCAATAAAACGGCTGTAGGAGCCCGTATCACGGGCGATCGTTTCGCCAGGAAAATGGAATGGCTGCAGGAGCCCGTATCACGGGCGATCCTCAACCCACGCGGCACGATTTTCGCGCGCCAGTTCGAGCGTACGGCACAGGCTTTCTCCTGCCTCTATCAGCCGGGGCGTTGCACGACCTATTTCATTTGCCGGCAGGAAAAAATGATTCTGGTAGCGATTGGCGGAAATTTCGGGCCACCTTCCCCATACAGCGAATGCATCTTGCCTGTTATCGTCACTGGCAAGCAGCACCTCCGGATCCCGTGCCAGTACGGCTTCGACATCGACCAATGGCGCCAGGTCATTCAGGTCGGCAAAAACGTTGTTGCCACCGCATATTTCGATGAGTTCACTCACGTAATGCGCACCGTTGACGGTATATAGCGGTCGATCTGAAACCTGGTAAAAAACGCGAATTGGCGCCGCGCCACGATTCTTCTCTTCAAGAAGTTGCAACGCTGCGCGAAATGCGTTCGCAACGGTTGCCGCCTGTTGTTGCCGGCCGGTCAGTTCCCCGATGCGTTCCAACGCAGTCGCAATTTCCTGCAATCCGCGTGTCTCAATGGTTTCAATGCGATAGCCGCGCGCCGCAATCCGGTCAATTACGTTGGCAGGTGTGCCGCTTTTCCAAGCCAGCAGGAGGTCTGGTTCGAGCATCGCCAGTCGCTCCTGGTCGACTGTAAATGCGTCACCGATAACCGGCAATGCCGCTGCGGCCTCCGGATAGTCGGTGAAGACACTGACGCCCACCAGCATATGCCCCGCGCCAACGGCGAACAGTAATTCCGCGAGGTGCGGTGCCAGCGTGACGATACGCAGCCCGGCCGATTCGGCCTGTTTCGGTGCATGGGCGGGCTCGCTCGGCAGCGTTGAGGGCAGGACGAACAGGACGAGTGCCGCCATCCAGCCGAATTTCAACGATGTCGATGCCTGCCGGCTAGACGGACCAGCCATACAGTGTCATGGCGGCGATGACCGCTGCCCAGATAAAGAGGGCGCGCAGCACAAGGCGTTTGGCTGCTGTGGCGCCGCGAATGCCCCGTTCGGCGTCATCTTCGTCGGCGACCGGCAGGATTGACAGGGCCCCGACACCGACGTGCGCCAACAAGCCTTCGGATACGTCCCGCGACAAGCTGCCGGCCGGGTATGACGATGACCGCCATGCCGACCAGGCACCGTCGAAACTGCCGGCCAATGCGTAGCCGATCGCCGCCAACCGTGCCGGAATCCACGCCAGCCAACCGTGCAGGGCCTCCGTGGCGGCGACCACCTGGGATGCGGGTGACTGACCATCGGGCTCACGCGCGGCCGCGAATACGGCACGTCGACGAGTCAGATCGGTGACGCGGTATGCCCATGCGCCTACCGGGCCGAGCAGCACGAACCAGAAAATCACGGCAAACAGCCGATTGTTCGCCTGCACACAGACTGCCTCTTCTATCTGGCGATTCCGTTCCTCCGCAAAGTCAGGCGGATCGTGTTCAAGAAGCGTTTTGGCCGTGGCGCGCACCTGCTCACTATCGTCGCTCGACAGGGCAGCGCAATAGTCGTCGACCTCTTCCGCAATGTCTTGCGGACCGAAAGAAAAAAACAGCACGAAGATTGCAAAAATAAGGTACGGGAAACCGAGTAAGGCATCGCCGAGGCTCAGCCACACGATCAATACAGGCAAGACCAGTATGAAAACCAGCACAGCAATCGGCAAGATCGGCGGCCAGTTGGCGAACCGCGAAATCTGCCTGAAGCCGGCATCAAGTATGCGATCGAGCCAGCGCAGTTCGCGCATATGAAACAGATGGGTTGCCAGTCGCTCGACGGCAAGCGCTATCAAAAGGGCGATCAGCTTCATTGGGTCCGGCCTGTCCTTCCTGCAGTTCTTGCCGACAATTCATCATACAGCCGCAACCAGTCAAATGCAGGGCCGGGATCCGTCTTGCGGCGCGGTGCGATATCGCAGTGACCGGCGATCGATCTGGCGGACAACCCCGGGTAGCTGTCCATGAGCGTCTCGATAACAGCAGTGAGAACCGCGTATTGATTATCTTCGTATGGCGTTTCGTCCTCCCCTTCGAGTTCGATACCAATCGAGAAGTCGTTACAGCGCGAGCGCCCGCGGAACGATGACTCGCCGGCGTGCCACGCACGCCGACCGAACGGCACAAACTGGATCAAAGCGCCGTCGCGTCGAATCAGCAGATGTGCCGAAACGTGCAAGTCGCAAATCTCGCTGAAATACGCATGCGCCTGCGAATCAATGCAATTGGTAAAAAATTGTTCGATGTAGGGTCCCCCGTACTCGCCGGGGGGCAGGCTGATACCGTGAATAACGAGCAGTTCCGGCTGGGCGCCGTCCGGCCGATCGTCCTGGTTGGGTGACGGGCACTGCACCGCCGGCCGCAACAGACCGGCACCGGGGCTTATCGTGTATACCTGGGACTCATGCTCGGACAAGATTCACATACCTTAATCGAAACGATGGCATCGGCAACTGCCTTTGACATGGTCATTGCTGAGTAGGTGTAATGTCAACGATAGCGCATCCCTGATCTCGCCGATTTTGCAAACACTTTATGGGGTACAACTGAATTGAGGCTCCCGGGCAGCCGTCGCGTGTTTGTCGATGAGACGTTGCAAAGTGGCGTGCAACTGATTCTGCCAGTTGAGCAGTCACACTACGTCACTCGTGTGCTGCGCCTGAAACCGGCGGAAGCATTGACGCTGTTCAATGGCAAGGGCGGCGAGTTTGCAGCAGTGGTCGTTACGGTATCGAGACATGGTGTCGCAGTTCGCGTCAACGACCATGTTAATCCCAATGTCGAGTCGCCGTTGGCCGTGCACCTTGTGCAGGGCGTCTCGCGCGGTGAGCGCATGGACACCGTGGTGCAGAAGGCTACGGAGTTGGGCGTGTCCCGGCTGACACCCGTGCTGACAGAATTTTCTGTGGTGCGCCTCGATGATGCAGAAAAACGTGTCAAGCGAACCGCTCATTGGACGAAAATTGCGCAAAGCGCCTGCGAACAATGCGGTCGTACTGTTCCGCCCGTCATCGATATCCCTGTTCAGTTTGTCGAATGGCGACAGCAAGCTGTGCGGGACGGTTACACGCGAATTGCGTTGCATCCGACGGCCGCCTCGCCGTTGGCGTCGCTGCAGCCGGTATCAGGCAGAGTCATGTTGCTGATCGGGCCCGAAGGTGGCTTCAGCGACCGAGAGATTGGCGAGGTTACAGCGGCAGGTTTCGAGGCCCGTTCCCTCGGTCCACGCATCCTGCGCACCGAGACCGCAGCCATCGCAGCGATCGCGGTGCTGCAGGCCCGCTGGGGAGACCTGGCGTAGCGAGCTACAACGACCAATAGAAACGCCGATGGAGCCTGCCTCGCGGGCGAACGGGAAAGGCCCGAACGTTGTCGTGTTCGCCCGCAGGGCGGGCTCCTGCAGTGGCAGCTCGTGAGGCGGCGTCAGGCCTGCAAGGATTCGGCCACGATCATGCGTTCGAGGGCTTCCAGGTGCGGAACCAGGGGGTACTCATTGATCATTTTCACGCGACACAGGACCGGTGCGCCTTCGGGCCAGCCGGATGTCGCATCCAGTTTCAGAACCGCGCGGTTGACGCGCACCAACTGCGGAAATCCCTGGGTCAGGACGCCAAAGTAGCCAGTCCGGACCTGGCCGGTGCTGGAATAGAATACGACGATCCGCGTCCGCCCGCTGGTCGCGGGCAGTTCCTTGCCGATTGCACCTTCGAATGAGACGACCGGCAGCGCACGTCCGTTCCAGTTCACCGTGCCCAGCATCCAGTCCTTGCTGCCATCAGCATGCTCCGGAGCAGTAAATCGCACGACCTCGGCGACACAGGCGCGCGGCACGATCAGGCGATCTTCCGCAAGCGGCACCAGCAAACTGTAGAGCTCTTCGGTATCGGCGCTCACTGCAGATTGATCCCGCGTTCTTCCAGCAGCCGTTGAATGGATTCGAGCAACTGCGAATCCTGGTAGGGCTTTCCGAGGTAGTCGTTGACGCCGATCTCGATGGCTCGCGCACGATGTTTGTCACCGACTCGCGAAGTAATCATGATGATCGGCACATCGGCGATGCGTTCGTCGTTGCGTACGTGGGTGGCAAATTCGTAGCCGTCCATGCGCGGCATCTCGATATCCAGCAGGATGATGTCCGGTTTGGCATCGGACATCGCACTGATTGCATCCAGGCCGTCTTTGGCTGTTGCCACACGCATTCCGTTGCGCAGCAGGAATCGTTCCATGACACGCCGGACGGTGATGGAGTCGTCGACGACGAGAGCCAGCGGCCGCACGTCGACCGGCGCCGGCGCAGCGCCTTTCAGTTCCACCATCGGCGCGCCCGTTCTGACCAGCGCATTGATGTCGAGAATCAGCACGATGCTGCCGTCACCCAGAATCGTCGCGCCGGAAATGCCGCGGATCCCGGCCAGTTGCGGTCCTACTGACTTGACCACGATTTCGCGACTGGCAAGCATTTCGTCGGTCAGGATGGCCGCCGAGTAGTCTCCGGCGCGCACCAGGATGATGGATACATAGGAATCGTCGTCAGGCAGCTTGGCAGGCTGGCCGCCGAGGTAAAGCCCCAGATGTCGAAATCGATAGGTCTGCTCGCCGTACTCGTAGCTCGGGTCACTCTGGTTGAGCATGCTCTCGAGGTCGGCACGACCGATGCGGGCGACGCCCTCGACTGTCGGCAAGGGCAGCGCATAAACCTCGTCCCCGGTGCGCACAATGAGCGCCTGCGTGATAGCCAGCGTAAACGGCAGGCGCACGGTGAAGTTGGTGCCCTGGCCGATGACCGACGAAATATGCAGCGAACCACCGAGTTTCTTGACTTCATTGGCCACGACATCCATGCCAACACCGCGGCCGGCGGACTGTGTCACTTGCGTTGCAGTGCTGAAGCCCGGCGTCAGGATCAGCTGCATGATTTCCTCGTCGCTGGATTTGCTGTCGGCATCCAGGAGGCCGTTTTCATACGCTTTCCGGCGTATCGCCTTGACATCCAGTCCCGCTCCGTCATCGGCAACGTCGATAACCATCTCCGCGCCTTCACGGTGCAGGCGGATGGTTATCCGGCCGGTGGCCGGTTTGCCGCTCGCCTGCCGTTGATCGGGTTTTTCGATACCGTGAATCACAGCGTTGCGCACCATGTGCTCGAACGGCGGCAGCATCTTGTCGAGCACTTGCCGATCCAGTTCGCCTGCTGCGCCTTCGACCGCGAGTTCCGCGCGTTTGCCGGTTTCGCCGGCAACCTGGCGCACGAGACGTGTCAGCCTCGGTACATGACGCTGGAACGGCACCATGCGAGTACGCATAAGGCCATCCTGCAACTCCGCCGTCACGCGCGACTGTTGCACGAGCAACGTCTCGGCGTCGGAAGTCAGCGTGCGCATGAGATCCTTGAGGCTGCCCATGTCGTTCGCCGACTCGGCGAGCGCACGCGACAGTTGCTGAATGTTTGAATAGCGATCCATTTCCAGTGGATCGAAGTCACGCGAAAGGTAGGTTTCCTGATGGCCGTGCGTGACCTGCGCCTCGGTCTCGATTTCGAGCTTGCGCAACTGCTGCCGCAAGCGGCTGACGGTTTGCTCCAGCTCATCGAGATGGAATTCGATCGATGTGATTTGCTGGCTCAGGCGTGAATGATAAATACTGATTTCGCCGGCCGCATTCAGCAGATCCTCCAGCAGCTCGGCGTCTATCCGCGCGAACTCCTGCCGAGCTTCTGCGCTGGCCATGCCGCGCTGGGCCATGCGGCGCTCTTCCGCGATCGATTCGAGTGGCACGCCCTGTGCTGCCACCGTATCGAGCTGCACGTCTTCCGCGCCGTCGACGGCTTCGACGACGGCGCCGGGCATAGCCTCCCCGGGTATCGGCGGCGGTTCGGGCGCGGCTGAAGGCTCAGCTACGGGGTCGAGGGAAATGACCAGGTCGTCCGGGCCATCGTCGGCCTGCGCGTCCTCGCTCCCGGTCGTTGCCGCCTCCGGCTCATCGGACAGCGGCGGTTCCCCCGCCGGCAGGTCATCGACCGTTGCGAGCCGATGTTCCTCGATGACCTGTTCTAATGCGGACTCTTCTATTTCCGCTTCTTCGATCGCGGAGTCGATTACCGGTTCAGGCGATTCCACAACCGGCTCATCGACCGGTTCATCCTCCGGTTCGTCGACCGTCTTGTCGACAATGACCATGCTGATCGACTCGTCCGGTTCGGCAGTGAATGCGACCGCGACGTCTTCCTCGAGTGAGAGCGCTTCCTCGCGCTCCACCGCCGGCGCCTCTGCCGGCGCCTCGATCTCGTCCTCGCCGGCGTTTACCTTGCGAATGATACGTTCGAGATCATTGGCAGGTGTCACTTTCTTGCCGGTGATAACTGTGTCGCGCATGCGATGCAGTTCGTCGAAGCTCTGCTGCAGCAGATCGTCGATACGTGGCGATGCGTCGACGCGTCCTTCGTCGATACCGATCAGCAAGGTTTCGAGCTCATGACTCAGATTGCCCATCGCGGCAATACCTGCCATGCGCGCACCGCCCTTCAACGTATGCAAATGCCGTTTCAGTTCCTCCGCCGGTTCCCGGAGGCTCCTGTCCTTGCTCCACAGAGCAAGCGCCCGATCCGCTTCTTCGAGAATCTCGGCAGCTTCCTCGGAAAAGATTGCGGCAATTTCGGCGTCGTAATCGCCCTCCTCTTCGACGTCAAACGGCGCTGTCATTACCTCATCGATGGGCTCTTCGCTGGCCCGCTCCTCGACAGCCGGTGCTTCGATCGCGTTCGTGAGATCGGCCAGCTGGTCGATCAGGGTTGAGTAGTCTGTCCGCTCGCGCTGTGGCTGGTTGATATCGGCGACAATGGCCCGTATTGCGTCGACGGCGGCGCGCACGGCACTCAGACCGTCCGCATTGAGGCCGACGTTATAATCCTGTGCTCGCCTGATAAAGCGGTTCAGTGCACCCGCCACCGCAACGCCACGTTCGACATTCGCCATGTTGGCGCTGCCATGCAACGTGTGACACGCACGATGCAGCTTGTCGGTTACGGCAAACGGTGGCCGATGTCCCTCGCAATTGGCCAGGTATTCCAGGACGACCTTCAGGTGACCGTCGGTCTCCATGGAGAAAATGTCCAGCAGCACCGGGTCCATTTCGAGCGCCGACACCTGTTCGTCGGCGCTGACCCCGTCGGGCGTCGCCAGAGACAAGACCGCCGCGTTGGGATCTCCTTCGGCGAAGGCACTGGCACGGGCCATCAGCAAATTGACGTCCGATTCAGGCTCGGTACCGACTTCGAGCTGCTCCACCAGTTCCGGAACTACCTTCGCGGCTTCCAGAATAAACTTCACCATCGGTGGCGTGCGGTTCAAGGTACGGTTGATCAGGCGGTTGAGAAGGTTTTCGATGGCCCAGCAATATTCCCCGATACGTTCGGCGCCGACCATACGACCGCTGCCCTTCAGCGTGTGGAAAGACCGTCGAACGGTTATCAGCGTTTCCATGTCGTCCGGCGATTCGGCCCATTGCGGCAGGTTGCTCCTGATCGTCGCGATTTCTTCTTTCGCTTCCTCGATGAAAAGCTCGAGGAGTTCGGGGTCGAGGTGTTCCGCATGTGCCGCGATGACCGGCATCGGAATGACTTGCGTCTGCTGCACAGGTGACTCTGCGTGCTGCTCCGCCGCCCTGGCATCAAACTCCTCCCTGGACACCCGTACCGTGCGGGTGGGGGACGGCTGCTCGTCCTTGTCCTGCGTAAGCCGCTTTTCGAGATCAGCAAGCACCGCCAGGCAGGTCTCAGCGTTGTCCAGCATGTACGCAGGTTCTCGCCGTCCGGCCTTGACGGTCTCCATGTAATATTCAACGCTGACGATGGCATCCGCGAGGCGATCCATTTCCTTTTGTTGCAATCGGTTCGGCCCGCCCCCGCGCAAGGTCAGCGTGATCAGGTTTCCGATCCTATCGAGCACCTCGACCGCGCGATTCTTGTTCAGCATCATCAGGCCGGCCTTGATGCCGCGAATGAGCCCGGGCACGCTGTCAATGCCCTGGGAATTGCCGGCCGCCGAAAGGCTCTGGCTGAACGTCTCCTTGATGCGCGCAAGATTGATAATGCTCTCGCGCATTACCGCTTCGGCAACCTGCTTGTATTCCGCATTGTCTTCGGACGGCGGCTGCTCGTCGCCCGGCGATGGCGGGTCCTGAGGAACGATCATCCGGATGAGTTGCTGGTCGAGTCGGTCTTCGACCCTGAGTAACGTCGAGGCAATTTCTACGATGGTTTGCTCGTTTGTCGTGCCGCCGCGTGCGACAACAGTCTTCAGGCGCTCGATCTCACCGTCAATATCACCGCGCAATTCACCGAGACCGAGAACGCCAAGCGTGTCGCTGATCTTTTTCAGAAGGTCGAGTTGCGGAACGAGTTCAGATGACTTGTTCATGCCCGTGCGAACGTAGATATCCAGTACGTCCTTCACCCGACCCAGATCTTCCTTGATGGCGGCCGCCACCGTCTTCATCAACTTGACGCTGGGAGCCGACAGGCTCTCGCGGGCATGCTCGACCTGCTCGTCGCCGGGCAACAGTTCGGACAGGTTGAATGCCGCACGGATTTCGCTGATGCGCTCGCCGGCCTTGCCTGACCGCGCCACGTAATAAAGAAGATTGTTCAACAAGTCGGTTACCGGGTGCGAATCAAACGACGCCGGACCTTCGTCGATCAGCAACTTGATCCGGCGATCGGCCTGGCCGAGCAAGCGCTTCAGGGCGACCGAAGTCTCCAGGCCGCCGTTTTGCAATGATTCCAGGACGCCGCCCAGCACCCACCAGAGCTGGTGCATGTCATTGCGGGTTGCAGCTGTCTCGAGGGCAGCAACCACACCGGACAGCGCTTCGAGATGCCGCTTCGAGTCGCCGCCCTGGATCCAACCCAGCAATGCCAGCTGAAATTTCGGCCGCAAGCGGCTGGCAACCAGGATCGGGTCGTCGCCGATCGACTCGCGCAACTCCTTGCCATCCGCGCGCAGCGAAGGTGACAGGTTGAGCAGCAGTAACGTGCCTTCGGAAAGCAGCGGCCTGCCGCGCGCTGCGCGCAGGTCGTTCAGCATCGGCAGCAACACCAGTGCGATATCGCGCCCGCCGCCTAAAAGGCGTTCGATGTAGATTGGCAATTGCACCATTGCGCGCGTCAGCGCGTCGAGCCCGTCCTCGCGACCCTTGCCGGCTCGCAATTTCGCGAGGTACGCGCAGACATGCTCCATTTCCTCGGCCAGCAGCGCGGCGCCGTAGGTTTCGGTCAGGCGCAATACACCGCGCGCCTGGTGCAATAGCTCACCGCATTGCACAAGCCCGGCGGTTCCACCGCGACCCTCGAGCACGCCTTCAAGGGCAACGTGCGCGGTGCGAATCGTCTCCAGCAGCTCCTGGCTGACAACGGCGAGTGCGCTCGCCGCCGCCTCGAGCGTGCCGCTTTCGTCTATTCGTACCTGAATTCCCGAATCGCTGGTCATCGTTTCCGTCAGCCTGATGCGGTGTCTCTGGGCTTCTGCGCAGGCTCCGCTACGGATCGACCGGACAGAGCGCTCGATTCGAATGCCGAGTTCGGCAACGTGAATCCGGCAACGGTCTGTCGCAATTGCGACGCCAGTACGGACAATTTGGAAATAGCGGAAGCGGTCGCCGTTGTCGCCTTGCCGGTCTGGTCGCTGATCTGCTTCAGCTTGTTGGTACGGCGGGTAACGTCGGCTGCCGCGCTGGCCTGCTCGCGTGCCGAGCCGGAAATATTCTGTACGAGGCTCGCAATCTGGTTCGAAACCTGCTCGATTTCGTCAAGTGCGGCACCTGCATTTTCCGCAAGGAGTGCGCCACCGACAACATCCGTTGTGCTGCGCTCCATGGATACCACTGCTTCATTCGTATCAGACTGAATGGTACGTACGAGAACTTCAATCTGCTTGGTAGCGTTGGTCGAGCGTTCCGCCAGACGCTGCACTTCATCGGCAACGACCGCAAAGCCGCGTCCCGCCTCGCCAGCCATCGATGCCTGTATCGAAGCATTGAGCGCCAGGATGTTGGTCTGCTCGGCAATATCGTTAATCAGTTCGACGATATTGCCGATCTCCTGCGAGCTTTCTCCCAGTCGCTTGATCCGCTTCGACGTGTCCTGGATCGTTTCTCGAATCGCATTCATGCCGTCGATTGTGCGCCGCACCGCTTCGCCGCCCTTGTGCGCGACTTCCACCGAATGACGGGCGACATCCGACGAACGTTCTGCGTTACCGGATACTTCCTCGATGGAAGACGCCATGGACATGATCGATTCTGTGGCCGCGCGAATCTCACGATTCTGGTTGTCGGCAGCTCGCGCCATGTGTACGGCCGTGCTTTCGGTCTGTTTGGCTGCTGAATCCACCATAATCGCGGTTTCATTGATCGTTGCAACGAGCTCACGCAGTTTTTCGATCGCGTAGTTGATCGAATCGGCGATCGCACCGGTGATATCTTCGGTAACGGTCGCTTCGACAGTCAGATCACCATCGGCAAGACTGCCGAGCTCATCCAGCAAGCGCAGAATCGCCTGTTGATTGCGATCGTTCTGTTCCGCCTGTTCCTGCGAAGCTCGCTCGAAATGAGCTGTGCGCGAATGCATCCACGCAAGGATTGCGAGCAACAACAGGGCGCTGCCGACCAGAACCAGGGGTAACAACGACTGCGCGAGAAAGCCCGTCTCCCCGCTAATCGCAGCGGGCTCGTTTTCTGCGGCGGCGTAAATGTCGTTTGCCGAGTCGATCAGCGAATCGAGAGTGGCCGCCGGATTGTCGAGGTTCGCTGCCGCCTGCAGGGCGCGCGCGGTTGCCTCCTCTATATCGGCCAGCGCAGCAACGAGTGGTGACAATGCAGTGTCGCGATCGGCTGCCGGCAGCGCTGCAATATCCAGTTCAGTCTCCTCGCCGGACAGCGCATTGGTCACTTGTCGCAGATAATTCACGTCGGCCGAGATCGCGGCCGCCGCTGTCTGCGGATCCGGGTTAATTGACAGTCCGTTCAGTGACTGGCGAAGGCGTATGGCGCGTTGCTGGAATACTTCGATGTCGGCCGATGAGCCGGTGAGTTCAAACAGGGTATCCGAGGCGCTCAGCAGGTCCGGCATACGCTCGGCGACCGCATCGGCCGCACTACCGATGGATTCGGTATCGCTGCGGCTGGCCAGGATGGCACGCGCCTGTTGTTCCAGATTCGTCCACGCATCGGCGCTGCCAGGCAGTGCCCCGTCGCCTGCCGACTGGCGCAGGTCTGCAAGGCGCATGACATCGTTCTCGAGACGCGCAGAATCCTCCGGGTCGCCACCCAGCGCACCGGTCGCATGCAGGGCAAGCGCCTGCGACAGCGCCGCGGCTCCGGACACCGACTGACTTGCCGCAGAACTTGCGCTCCACTGGACATACAGGACAACACAGGCGGCCGCCAGAATCAGCGCCGTCAGCACTGCCAGAAGCGTGAACGCGGAGGTCTTGTCGGTAGTATTAACCATGGCTTTGTATCATCTGCTTGATTGGGACGCCCGCTGCATCATTCTGCAGCGGCCTGGAGAAACGAGCTGCTTTCAACCAGCTCATAGAGGCCGAAGACCGGCCAGCTGTCATGACCGCGCTGATAAGCGCCTTTCAGAAAGCGATCGCAACGAACCACCGTCGGTGGCCATTTATCCTTGAACTCACTGTCCATGAAGCGCCGGAACCCCAGTACTTCGTCGACGACCAGGCCCGCGGGAACCTCACGGTGATTCACCGATATTACGCGTGTTGAACGCCGCAGTGACGTTCTGCCGCTGCCGAGCAGCATCTTGAGGTCGATCAGCGGCAGCAAATGCCCGCGCAGGTTGGCGATGCCGAGCACCCAGCGCTTGGCCCCGGGAACCCGCGTCATCGATTCCGGCAACATGAGCACCTCCCGAACTTCCCGGCGACTGGCTACAAATTGCTCGTCGCCGATACGAAAGCCGACGCCAACCCATTCAGCGGGCAGGCCTCCGCTACCCTTGCCGGCAAAGGCGGCACGACTGCGGCGTTCGAGTTCCTGCAACAGGTCAAACGGTTGCTCGACCAGGCTCGTGAGATCAACGGCGTTGTTCATTCAGCCGGCCATAACCGCGTTTATTCTCGCCACCAGGTCTTTTTCGGCCACCGGCTTTACCAGGTATTCCACGGCGCCCTGGCGCATGCCCCAGATCTTGTCGGTTTCCTGGTCCTTGGTGGTAATCATGATGACCGGAATGCGCGCCGTTGCCGGATCCCGGGTCAGTTTGCGGGTTGCCTGAAAGCCGTTCATGCCCGGCATCACGACATCCATCAGGATACAGTCCGGATGTGCTTTCTGTGCCTGCCGGATGCCTTCTTCGCCGCTGTCTGCAACCAGCGTCCGGAAACCGTTCTTCTCGAGCATGTTCTGAAAAAGATGCAGTTCAGTCGGCGAGTCGTCAACAATCAGAATTACTGGCATCCCCTGTACCTCAGTTGATCTGGCTGGAAATCGCGCCAAGCAGCTCGTCTTTGGTAAACGGCTTGGTCAGATATTGCTCCGAGCCGACGATACGGCCCCTTGCACGATCGAACAGGCCGTCCTTGCTGGACAACATGATGACCGGCGTACCGCGAAATACCTTGTTGTGCTTGATCAGCGAACAGGTCTGGTAGCCATCGAGCCGCGGCATCATGATGTCGACGAAAATAAGGTCGGGCTGATGGTCCGCAATTTTGGACAGCGCATCGAATCCATCGATCGCAGTAAACACCTGGCAGCCTTCTTTGGTGAGCAGAGTTTCCGCGGTACGGCGGATCGTCTTGCTGTCATCGACAACCAGGACCTTGAGTCCGTTCAAACTTCGAGGTGCATTTTTTGACACTGGGTTTCCTCACAAAGCGCGACCGGGACAACGCGCGACCGGCACACGGGATACCTGTCAATCTCCGGGCAACGCGACTTGTACCACATTGACCATGGGGCCGCCACGAACGCCACCACAGGTCGCAAGTTTACTGATTTTATTCGTTTTTCGGGGCGATCGTCAGGATGCTTCACGAGTCCTCGGGAAATCACCCCTGGAGGCTCCCGGTGGGCGTTCCGCGCAGGGTATAGTGCCGCCATTCGCGATTCTCATGCAGCCTGTGTGGGCCCTGAGTGCGCCGCTGCCTGACTCTTAGTGAGAGAAAACGAGACACCTATGCCGCCAAAATCCTATCGCCTCGGCGTGGTCATGGATCCGATCCAATCGATTGTGCCCAAGAAGGACAGCACGCTTGCCATGTTACTCGAAGCCGAACGTCGCGCGCTGGAGATTCACTATATGCAGCAGGGCGACCTTCGCTTGCTCGGAGGTGTCGCGCTGGCCCGTTCGCACCAGCTTTCGGTACGTGACGATCCGCACGACTGGTTCTCGCTCGCAGAACCGCAGGAGATACGGCTGGCGGACCTCGATGTAATTCTCATGCGCAAGGACCCGCCTTTCGACATGGAGTACATATATACCACCTACATTCTCGAGCGCGCCGAGCAGCTGGGCACACTTATCCTGAACAAGCCGCAAAGCCTGCGGGACATGAACGAAAAGGCTTACACGGCCTGGTTTCCGCAGTGCGCGCCATTGACTCTTATTTCCCGCGACAAGGCCGAATTCAAACGGTTTCTTGCCGATCACGGCCGTATCGTCCTGAAGCCTCTCGACGGCATGGGGGGAAGGTCGATTTTTGTCGTGCGCCAGGGCGACAACAATGCCAACGTCATCATCGAGACACTGACCGACAACGGCCGACGATTCGCGATCGCCCAGGTCTTCATTCCGGAAATCAGCGCGGGCGACAAACGCATTTTGCTGGTCGACGGCGAAGCGGTGCCCTGTTCGCTCGCGCGTATTCCGCCCGCCGACGACAATCGCGGCAATCTCGTTATGGGAGCGACCGGCGAAGGTCGGCCCTTGAGCGAGCGCGACCTGTGGATCTGCTCGCAGGTTGGTCCAACACTGCGGGATCGTGGCGTGCTTTTCGCCGGGATCGACGTCATCGGCGACTACCTCACCGAGATCAATGTCACCAGCCCGACCGGTATACGTGAGCTCGATACCCTCTTCGGATTGAATATTGCCGGCACCCTGTTCGACGCCATCGAGAGACGCCTGTCCTGATACTCGTGTGACCCGGTTCAGTTGCCGTCACCGGCCCGAGCCAGCCACTTCCAGGCATGGCCAGGGCGGCCAGGGTGACCTGCGTCGCATTGCACAGTGCCGGCAGGCGGTAGAATGGCCGTTCGAGCCGCGCAGAGCCTGTGCCACAATAGCCAAGTCCCGTTTCCCGGGCGGCCGGCGCCCTACTTTCCATGCCTGATACAGCTGCCATGACAAATGCTTTTGCAGAGATCGATGCAGTCGAGGAACCGGACCGGTTGGGCCTCGACCCGGGCGACCAACCCGATCGTCTGCCGCCAATGCTGTTTCTTGCGGCCCTCGTGCACGGCATCCTGATCATTGGCATCACCTTCAACGCCGTATTGGGCGGTGAATCCAGGGATGCCATATCGCTCGAAGTGACTATCGTCGCCGACCCGGAGCGCTCCATGCCCGAACCGGAGGATGCGGATTACCTGGCTCAGTCGAGTCAGCAGGGCAGCGGCAACACCCGCGAACAGGTACGCCCGAGCGCTGAGCCGGAAAGCAACATGCCTTTCGACAATCCCGGGACCACGGATGGCACCCGCCTGCTGGATGCACAAACCGAACGGCAGGCGTCCGACCAGCTGCTGACGAGCCGCAGCGAAACGGAGACCCGGGTCGCCGAACAACCGAGGGAAGAGCCTATGCAGGAGAGCGCGACCGCCATTGCGCTCGAGTCCGGCGCCGAAGTCACCTTGCCACTCCCGCAGGAGGACGAGGCCAATCCGTTGATTCACGATGACAACCCGCGACAGCTCGTAACCAGCGTCGATACCCGGGAGTCCAAGGTTGCGGGTTACCTGGATCGCTGGAAGCGCAAGATCGAGGCGACGGGGGTCAAGTACTTCCCGGAGGAAGCGGTGCTGCGCGGTCACACGGGGAGCCCGACGCTCGAGGTTACCATCGACGCATCCGGACAACTCTACGAGGTCATCGTACGCCGTTCCTCGGGCTCTAAAGTACTGGACCAGGCGGCGATCAGTATTTTGCAGCACGCCGCGCCATTCGACCCGTTCCCGGAGTCCCTGCGGGTCGATTACGACCAGCTGCGCTTTGCCTATAAATGGGAATTCCGCAAAATCGACGCCTCGACAGCCGCTGCCGGCAGCCGGACCGCACTGCCCTAACTCATTGTTCCCTCGCTTATTGTTCCTTAACGCTGATCAGGTATCAGCCTTTTGCCCGCTCGGTGGCTGAATCCCCTGGCGGTTGTACACAGCCATCGCAGGCCGGATACTAGCGGCTTGAAAAGCAAGTGAAGCGGAAAAAGTCTCGCTAAGCCAGATGCAAAGTCCAAAGCCAAGCCAGAAGCAAATTGAGGGTTCGCTCAATAACCAGTTGCTGATCGCCATGCCGGGCATGGCCGACCCGAACTTCAGCAGCACTGTGACCCTGATCTGTGAGCACAACGCGGACGGCGCGCTGGGTATTGTCATCAATCGTCCGACGAATTTGAGCCTGGGCGGCCTGTTCGAGCAGCTCGAAGTGCGCCCTGTCGACAAGGCAGCAACACGCAATCCGGTACTCGATGGCGGGCCTGTCGCCCGCGAACGTGGCTTTGTCCTGCATTGTCCAGGCGGCCACTACGAAAGTTCTGTCGCGGTTTCGACCGATGTGCAGTTGACGCTGTCGCGCGATGTCCTGGACGCCATCGCCGCCGGTGCGGGACCCAGCAAGTCCCTGGTGGCCCTCGGCTATGCGGGATGGGAGCCGGGGCAGCTCGAAGCAGAGATGCTTGCCAATACCTGGCTGAGTGTGCCGGCGTCGCCGGAAATCATTTTCGACGTGCCGTTCTCCCAACGGTGGCTGTCAGCCGCCGAAGTACTCGGCATCGATATCAATCGCTTGTCACCGCATGCCGGCCACGCCTGAAGCCGCGCCGGCGTCGACCGTACTGGCATTCGACTTCGGACTGCGGCGCATCGGTACCGCGGTCGGGCAGCCGATTACCGGCTCCGCGAGCCCGCTGGGTACTGTCAGCAATGGTGATTCCGGGCCAGACTGGTCCGGCATCGAGCGCCTGATCAGCGAATGGCGGCCGCAGCACCTGATTGTCGGTCTGCCGACTCGTGAAGACGGCAGCAGTTCGGCGATTACCGCCGCCGTGCTGCAGTTTATCGCCAACCTGGATCGTTTCGGGCTGCCCGTCGAGACGGTCGACGAACGTTATTCCTCCCTTGAAGCGAGCGCCCGCCTCGGAAAACAGCGCCAACAGGGACTACGCGGTCGAGTTCAAAAGAAAGCGGTGGATGCCGCGGCTGCCGTGATAATTGCGGAGCGCTGGCTGGAAGAACATGCCGGGTCGAGCGCGCGGCGTTACACAAAAAGCGCATCGACGGAGTAAACTCTCGTCGCCATGTCCGTCACCGAACTCTTCGATCGCCCCACCGTCCCGGATGAGAGCGATTTGCAATTGACCGGCACGGGTCGATTGCGACACCTGTTGACCCTGCGTGGACTCACAGCCGAGCAGCTTACCGAGCTGATGGACCGTGCCGAGTCCTTTCTCAGCCCGTCCGGCGAGCGGGTCATCCGTTCCCGCGCTCTGGAAGGCCGCACCGTCGCCAATCTGTTCTTCGAGCCCAGTACGCGCACGCGCGCCTCGTTCGATCTCGCCGCGAAGCGGCTGGCAGCCGATGTTCTGAACCTCGATGTCAATACCTCTTCGCGCAAGAAGGGCGAAAGCATTCTCGATATGATTTATACGCTGCAGGCGATGCAAGTCGACGTATTCGTCATTCGGGATGCGAGCGCGGGCGTCCCCGCCTATATCGCGCGCAATGTGAATGACTACGTGAGCATACTGAACGCCGGCGAGGCGGACGTCTCGCACCCGACGCAGGGCCTGCTGGACTTGTTGACCATTCGGCAGCACAAAGCGGATTTCGCGAACCTGAGCGTAGCCATCGTAGGTGACATCGCGCATTCGCGCGTGGCGCGATCAGCAGTCCACGGCCTGACCACGATGGGTGTGCGCGATTTGCGCCTCATATCACCCCGGGCACTGGCTCCGGACCCTGAGGAAATGCCGTCGGCCAGGATTCTTCACCGGCTCGACGACGGCATACGCGGAGTCGATGTTGTCATGGCACTCAGAATCCAGCGCGAACGCATCGGCAATCTGGATGGTATTCCCGGCATCGACGAATACTTCGCCAACTACGGTGTAAGTCACGAACGCATGAAGCTGGCTGCTCCGAACGCGATCGTCATGCATCCCGGGCCGATGAATCGCGGTATCGAGATCGAATCCAGCCTGGCCGACAGCCGCCATTCGGTAATTACGCGGCAGGTGACCAATGGCGTCGCGGTACGCATGGCGATCCTCTGCATGGTGATCGAGTCACTGGACGCGCGGTGACCGGATCGATTCCGCGGCCAAGCGGCGGTTCCCGCAATCGCGACACTATTTTCGTCGAAGATGCTCGCGTCCTTGGCGCGGCGACCTTTCCCGGAAGTCAATTCATTCTGCGCCTGCAGGCGCCCGAGACGGCGGCCAGGGCGGTTCCCGGCACGTTCGTGCACCTGCAATGCGATCCCGCGATCCCGATGCGCAGGCCCTTGTCCATCATGCGCGTCGACGCCAAGGAAGGCTGGATCGAGGTTCTTTTCAAGATAGTCGGCAGCGGGCTTCGCTCCCTCGGGCAGCGGCAACCGGGCGACCTGGTAAGCCTTTTGGGGCCGATCGGCAATGGCTTCCGCCCGGTGCCGGAGCGCCCGCGAACCCTGCTCATCGGCGGCGGCGTTGGCATTCCACCGATGGTATTCCTGGCTGAACGCCTCCATCAGGACGCGCGAAGCTGGCAGCCTTTGGTGTTGATGGGTTCTGAACTTCCTTTTCCCTTCGAGGTGTTGCAGTCCACAATCAGTACCGGCTGGCTCGACGCTTCGATCGACGGTGCCATGCCATTGCTGGACGGCTGGCGCATACCCTGTCGTCTTGCGAGCATGGCTGCGATCGAGCGAACCTTCCGTGGCTATGTGACCGATCTTGCTCGCATATGGCTTCAGGCGCAGAACGCCGCGGAACTCGCGCAGACAGGAATTTTTGCCTGCGGTCCGACCCCGATGCTGGAAGCGGTCGCCGCGCTCGCGCGGGAATTCGCACTACCCTGCCAGGTCGCGCTGGAAGAGTTCATGGCCTGCGCGGTCGGCGGCTGTGCGGGATGTACGGTGCTGGTGACAACCGACGACGGTCCGGCCATGAAACGTGTGTGCGTTGACGGTCCGGTATTCGATGCGGCGACGGTGTTTTCGGCAAGTGCCGCGTGATCGGGACCTGGATCGCCCGTGATACGGGCTCCTACAG
>CAYVLL010000006.1:0-32714 GCA_964452235.1 uncultured Woeseiaceae bacterium | reverse complement strand
AGACAGTACAGAAATCGGCAAGCTCACCCGCTCCGTGCTCAAACTGGTGACTTGCGTAGGAGAATTGTATCCAGGCCAACGCAAGCAACAGGACATAAAAGGTGCGGCCACGCACGGCTTTTGTGCTCACGTTCATCGGGTTGTCAATTGTCGAAGAATGCACGATCCGGGAACACCACAGGGTATGACGTTGCTATTGCGATAATCAAAAAACTACTTGCCGGCCGTCACCTGGCGCATTGCCTACTCTACAGCGAAAATCGGTTGTTCGCGATCACTTCCCGCCGCTTGTGGTGCCAGGGCCGGGATCTGACAGTGCCTCGTTGCTCAGCACCGACCGGTCCGTCAGCGCTTCCAGAAAGGCCAACAGATTCGACCGCTCTTCACCGCTTAGTTCAAAGCCTCTGAGGAACTCGGACTTGTAAGGATTGCGAGCGCCGTCACCGGCGTACGGTCCTTCAGCGATGTTGCGGCCCCCACGGGCGTAATGATCGATTACGGACGGCAGGTCCTTGATGCTGCCGTCGTGCATATACGGCGCCGTGACGGCGATATTGCGCAGGGTCGGGGCCCGGAAGCGGCCCGTATCCCAGCGGTCGCCGGTCAGCTCGCGAAGCCCGGCATTGCCAGGTGGATACCCGCCCGCACCATCGATGTTGTAAAGGCCCGTATTGTGAAAGCCGACGTTCTCGATCACGGCATTTGCGTGCGTGCTGCTGTCCGTGAAGTTCAGGCCGCCGTGACAATGAAAACACTCCAGGCGCTCGGAAAAGAACAGGTGCATGCCCTCCACCTGGCCGGCACTGAGGGCCCCGCTATCGCCGCGCAAGTACCGGTCGTACGGGGAATCGAACGACACGATCGTTCTGACGAAGGCAGATAGCGCACGCACCGTGTTCAGGATCGAATACGGGTCTTCATCGCCGGGAAAGGCACGCGGGAATGCGACACGGTAGTCCGGATCACTGCGTAACAGCTCAATCAATATCGATTCCCGACCCGACATGCCCATCTCGACCGGCTCCTCGCCGAACATCGGCGTCAGTGCCTGGGTCTCCAGGCGGTCCAGAAGGTGGTTGGCCCACGTGAGCCGGCTCATGTAAGCGGCATTTACCAGCGACATGGAGCCTCGGGGATGCTGCTCACCGGTCGCGCCGACTGATCGCGCGAGGCCATCGGTAAACGCCAGCTCCTGCCGATGGCAGGATGCACACGATGTGGCGCCATTGACGGACAGGCGGCCGTCGTAGAACAGCCGCCGGCCCAGTTCGACCTTGACGACGCTCATCGGGTTGTCTGCCGGTACGAGAGGCAACGGCAAACCGTCGGGCACAGCCCAGCGATACGGACGCTCACAGGCCGGCAGGAAGACCAAAACTGCCGCAAGCACGGCCAACGCCATTCCGGCGACCCAGCCTTTGCTGACGCTCATTCCAGCTTGGTCACACGAATGAGGTCCGGAGTTCCAACGGAGTCGCCGCTCGCGAAATCCAGCCCGAAGATTGCGAAGGGTCGCTCGCAGCCCGTTTCGGTGGGGCCCGACGAGCAATCAGAAGACGTTCCCTCATCGATCCCGGTCGCGGCTGCCAACGGTGCCAAATCGATTGCGATCTTGCTTTCGCCGGGGATGAACCCGGCCAGCAGGATCTCCGGCCGATTGGAGTTGCGGCAGCCCTGCGGATCGCTGGCACTGCCTTCGCAGCGCGTGCTTCCCAGGTGGATCCAGAAAGTGGCGCCGTCCTCGTTAATATCGGTACGGGCAATACCGGCACGCAGGAATTTGTAACCGGTCAGCCAGTGCCAGTGCATTGAAGTATGGTTCAGCGGTGACTGTGCCTGCAGGGGATCAGCGTGATTGAGTGCCTCCGGCACACCGATGCGAAAGCGCAGGCCGGTGTATTCGCCCGGAGGGACTCGCGCCTGCACAGTCGCATTGGTGGCGGCCGAGCCGTTTCTGCAGGGCCCGGTTCCGTCCTCGAAATCGAGCATAGCGACTTGTCCGCCCTGCCAGGGCGACCGGTCATCAAGCGTCAGCGCGACCTCGTCCCCGGTCGCGGAAGTCAGGTGAAAATCGTAGACGAACAGTCGCAAATCCGAGAGCCGCATGCCGGCAACAGCCAGGGAACAGGAGATCGGCTCGGCGCCGAACTGCACGCTGAACGGTATCTCTATTGCTTGTTCCGGTGCACTGCAGCCCGCCAGGGCCAGGCTAGCGGGTACGGTGAGTGCAGCAATTCGCCGGTGCAGGCCGGGTCGGCCGCGTGATCGTCGCATACGTTCAGGATGCCGCGCCGGATGGCGCGAGGCAAGGCTCAGCCGCCGGCTCGAAAGGCCGGTACCTCGTCGTCGTCGTCCGGCGTTGTGAAATCCAGCATGCCCGTCGCCAGCAGGTCGGTCGATGCCTGGACAACGGACAGTTCAGTTTCGACTTCCCGCAGCTTGATCTCTGAGCGAACATTCTCAGTCGCCCGCTCCGTCAATTCGGCGCGCAGCTCGCGTGTTTTGATAACGGAGTCCTTCAGGTCGTCACGCAACTGCGTGATGCTGTTTTCAAGCTCGGCCACCGCCTTGTCGCGTGACTTCAGGGTCTGGCGGACCTCGGTCAGCTCTTTGCTGCGCTCGTCCAGCTGCAGTTTCACTTTCTCATTGCTGGTGTGAGCGACTCGCAAATCGGCCTCCAGCGAACGAATCCGGTCGTCGCGCGGGTCCCGGGCCCTGGCGCCGAAACGGGAGGCCAGATAGCCACTGACCTTGGCGACCAGCCAACCACCGACGAAGGCACCCACCGTGATATACAGCAGTGTGTCTGTTGTCTCGACTGGCATTACTCAATCTCGCGTAAAATTAAGGCGCATATAGAGTATGCGCTTTGCAAACCCAGAAAAGGACCGGGTTCTCACTCCGCGGGTCGTCCTGTTCCGGTCCGACCAGGGACACCGTGGTTCGGCCCGGATGCCCGAGTGGCTTTTGCATAAAAAACAGACTATTACGGAAAATAGTTCGAGCTTGGTATCGCGAATGAGGCGAGCGGGGACGGCGGCCGGTAGAGCACCGGGATTGAGTCAGGCAGCGAAATTTGCGCCCAGTGCGGCGCGCGCGCGATCCGGGAAATCGGTGAAAAGCCCATCGATGCCGAGACTTGAGACAAACCAGTGCACCATGCTTTCAAACGAGACGAAGCCGGGCATCAGGTCGTCCGCGCGAAAGGTATAGGGATGCACGACCAGGCCTGCCGATCGGGCAGCCGTTACGAGGCCTTTGGAAACCGGCTGTCCATCGATTTCGGCAAGCGTATAAAGTTGCCCCAGCCAGGGGCCGACGCCGTCGGCGTACGCGGCAATTTCGCGCAGTCCCGCCGGCGTTTTCAGGGTCTCGTAGTCAGTCGCGGATTCATTCCAGCTGTTTTCCCCGATCAATTGCACCAGTTTCAGCTTACAGCCCAGTTCTTCGCGTACGCGCCGCAGCTCGGTGGCATCGAAACACTGCAGCCAGGCTGCATCCTGCCGGGTACGGTAGCCATGCTCAGAAAGGATATCCACCAGCAAAGCAGCCAGATCGATCCCCTCCCCCCGATGCCAGGCCGGCCGTTTGGCTTCCGGATAAATACCGACACGACGGCCCGTCGCCTTGTTCAGGCCGTGGATCATCTCCAGCTCTTCCCGCAGTGAGACGATCTGAAAAGCACCGAGGTCAGTCGGAAAACGCTGCGGATACACCGGCTGTGTGCCGCTCGCGTCCCGGCGTTCGTGTACCTTGAGCAGCTTGAGCTCGGCGAGGTCGAAATCGATCACATAAAAGCGGCCGTCCGGGCGTTTGCGTGCCGGAAAGCGCTCGGCGACGTCAGTGACCCGGTCCAGGTGGATGTCATGCAGCACCACCAGCTCACCGTCGCGCGTGGCCACGACGTCCTGTTCCAGGCAATCGGCGCCCATCCCGTAAGCCAGTGCTTTTGCAGCAAGCGTGTGCTCCGGCAAATAGCCGGAGGCGCCGCGATGGGCGATGATCAGCGGAAGGTCAGTGCCGCGAGTGGTCGGGTTCGACAAGGCGTGCCTCCATTCGCAAGACAGGGGTCCAGGTCAGGGATAACATTCCACTGTAAAATAACTAGATAACTACCTGTTCTGAATATGATTAAACAACAGGAACAGTCAGGGAAAATCGATGACATCCCAGCGCGAGGTATCTTCCAGGCGCGCCTGGCGACGGAGTGCATCCGCAATCTCACGGGGATTCCAGTCGATGACCTCGTTCACGCGTTGGACCATTTCCGGCGGCGAATCCTGGACTCCTCCAAAAGGCCGTATGCCGATCATGGGTTTCTCATTGGCGTCTGCCACGTCCATCTGGAAGCGGACCAGATCGGACTTTTGTACAAATGCGCTGGCAAGGACGACGACCGCTTCGGCCTCCTTGATCTGCCCGATCAACTCCTCCTTGATGGCATCGATGCCGCCGCTGGCGGGGATGTTTTCGGGCTTGCTGCAATTGACGTAAAAGAACCGGTCCACCCCTTCGAGAAACTCGAACACCCGCAAATAGTCGTCGTCCTCGGCGAACGTATGGGTCACAAACACTCTTATCGGATTGTTTTCATACACAGGATCGCCCGTCCACTGCCGTAATTGCCTTTGTTGCCGCCAAGTGTAGCGAATTGCGAGTTCTGCTGGCCAGCAGCCATTGCCGCTGCGGGCCGGTGTGCAGCGGTTTCCACAGTCTGGTCCTTTCTGTATCGTAGGCTGGCCGCGGGCAGCCAGCGCTCGGCGTTATTCCGTCACCCTATCGGGCAATAATTTTCCGCAGCATGCGACTACTCTTATACAACATACGTTACGCCGTCGGCGGTGGTGCATCGATGCATATGCCGCTGCCGGGTGCCGGCTACATCCTGGGCAATCAGACAGTCTTGCCGGAAATCACTGCCTTCATCCGATCGGTGGATCCTGACATTGCCGGCCTGATCGAAGTCGATACCGGCTCCATACGCAGCCGCAAGGTCAACCAGGCCGAGAAAATTGCGGCCGATCTGGGCCTCAATACCTCTTATGAAATCAAGTACGGCGCCCGTTCGCTCAATCAGCTGTTACCGATCATTCGCATGCAAGGGAATGCGTTCCTGGCGGCGCCGCGGGTGCACGGTGAAACTTTCCACTATTTCGATACCGGTATCAAACGGCTGATAATCGAACTGGAAATGGAAAGGTTCGCCGTATTTCTTGTGCATTTGTCCCTGAAATACCGCCACCGCCATCTGCAACTGCGCAAGCTGTATGACCTGATCGAAGCAACCGAAAAGCCGGTCATCGTCGCGGGAGACTTCAATACCTTCTGGGGCGAGAATGAAATCTACCTGTTCATGCGGGCCGCAGGTCTTAGGAGCGCCAATACACGTCACCTGCCATCGTATCCCAGTCGCGCGCCACGCAAGGAACTCGATTTCATTCTGTATCAGAACGGGATTACCGTGACCGGCTTCGAAATACCCCACGTGCGGCTTTCCGATCATTTGCCGCTGATATGCGATTTCGAAATTGACTGAGCGGCGGTCTGCCGACCGCCTCCCTGTTCGCAACCGGACGAGACCATGACTGAAGAAACCATTAGTAAAACGCTGGACAGTAACGAGACCGTTCATTGGCAAGTGGAGATCGACCAGGACGGTTTGCTGTGGCTCTGCATTAACAAAGCCGACGGCAGTGCGAATGTCCTGTCCCGCCCTGTCCTGGAAGAACTCGCGACGATAATCGAGCCGCTCGCCAAAGAGCCTCCGCGTGGCATCGTCATTTACTCCGGAAAGAAAAACGGCTTCATCATGGGAGCCGACATCAACGAATTTACGACGATTGACAATCCGGAACAGGCGTATGAACTGATTCGACGCGGGCAGCAGGCACTGGATCTCGTGGAGAGAGTCCCGTGCCCGAGTGTCGCAGCGGTTAACGGGTTTGCGCTTGGCGGCGGTCTGGAACTGGCGATGGCCTGCGACTACCGTATCGTCATCGACCGGCAGCAGCCGATTCTGGGGCTCCCGGAAGTCCAGCTCGGTATTCATCCGGGTTTTGGCGGCACGGTCAGAGCGGTGCGGATCTGCGGCGTGCGTGCGGCAATGCAAATGATGCTGACCGGACAGTCGATTACTACGCACAAGGCGAAAAATATCGGCCTGGTCGACCGCGTGGTCACCGAAGACGACTGGAAATCGGCCGCGAAAGCGCTCGTCGACGCAAAACCGGCTGTGGCACGCGCACCACTGATCGATCGCTTACTGAACCTTTCTGTCGCCCGGCCGTTCGTGAGCAAGATGCTACGCAAGCAGGTAGCCTCCCGGGCTCGCCCGGACCACTACCCTGCTCCCTACGCAATCGTCGACCTGTGGCAAAACCATGGCGCGTCCGAACGCAGCGGCTACGAAGCCGAGGCCCGGTCTATCGCAGCGTTGATGTGCGGCGAGACCTCGCGCAACCTGGTACGCGTATTTTTTCTGCAGAATCGGCTCAAGTCCCAGGGCAGCAAGCCGGAACGGCGCATTCAGCGCGTGCACGTCGTGGGTGCCGGTGTGATGGGCGGGGATATTGCCGCCTGGTGCGCACTCAGGGGTCTGGACGTCACTCTGCAGGATCGTGCCGAAAAGTACCTTGAACCCGCCATGAAACGGGCAACGCAGCTGTTCGACAAAAAATTGCGTGACCCAACTGAACGCAGTGCAGCGGGCAAGCGCTTGCATGCGGATGTCTCTGGCAGCGGAGCAGCCTCTGCTGACCTGATCATTGAAGCGATATTCGAAGATCTCGAAGCGAAACAGAAGTTGTACGTGACGTTGCAGGAAAGCATGCAGCAGGATGCAATCCTGGCGACCAATACGTCGAGCATTCGGTTACAGGATTTGCGCACCGTTTTGCATCGCCCTGAACGCTTCATTGGCCTGCATTTTTTCAATCCGGTCGCAAAATTGCCTTTGGTCGAGATCGTCCGTTGCGACGACACCGAGCAAAACGTGCTGGATACGGCCTTTAGCTTTGTCAAAGGCATCGGCAAGTTCCCGCTCGAATGCGCGAGTTCACCCGGCTTCGTCGTCAACCGTGTACTGGCACCCTACATGGCCGAAGCTATGCACCTTGCGGAATCCGGCGTCGCACTGGAGACAATAGACCACTGCGCCGAGGATTTCGGTATGCCGATGGGACCTGTCGAACTGGTGGACAGCGTCGGCATTGATGTTGCACGACACGTTTCGGATGTTTTGGGCGCCGCCTTCGGTCGGCCGGTGCCGGCGCGCCTCGCAGAGATGGTGGAAAAGGGCCAGCTGGGCCGCAAATCCGGCCAGGGCTTTTACACCTGGAAGGACGGCAGGGCGGTCAAAGCCGATCGACCGCAATCAGAGTCCACGGCCGAACTACGGCATATGCAGGATCGCCTGCTGCTGCCGCTGGTCAATGAAGCTGTGGCGTGCCTGGACGAAGGAGTGGTTGCGGATGCCGACCTGCTGGACGCGGGGGTCATTTTCGGCACCGGGTTCGCCCCGTTTCGCGGCGGACCGCTGAACTACGCCCGGGACCGCGGTATCGACGATGTCGTGCAAACCCTGAATGGGTTGTGTGAACGTTACGGCGAGCGTTTCCGACCGCATGCCGGTTGGGCCAAACTGGCGCAGGCAAGAGACATCAGGCACGACTGAACGCGCAAATGATCGCCAGTTCGATGCAGGGACCGCGGGTCGCGTGGCAAACTGTGGACCGCATCACACGGTTAGGGTGGCACCGGTATCCGAAGCAGACAAATTGAATGTAGAATAAGCGCTTAGCCCGAATTCGCTCGCCGACGACGCGACCGGCGTGTCCGTCAGCGCACGATTCAGTACTGCCGTTCCCGTCATTGTGCGGGCATCAGCAAGAGCAATAATCAGGTAATCACAGGATGATCAATGACGGACGAGCAGCTGGATACTGAACTGCTCAAGGGCTTTTCACCTCTCGACGGCCTCAAGCGTGACAATCTGGCTGCACTCGCAAGAAAGGTGCAGATTCGCGAATTGTCGCCGCAGCAGATCCTGTTCAAAGAGGGTGATACTGAAAAGCGCACGATTTACATCGTGTCGGGTTCTTTGGAACTTACCGACGAGGGCAAGTCGCAGGAAGTCATTGAGGGCGGCACTGACAGCGCCCGTAATCCGGTCTCACCGCTGTTCCCGCGCCGTGTCACTGCCAAAGCACGCAATCGGGTTCAATATATCTCGATCGACAGCGACCTCCTCGATGTGATGCTTACCTGGGACCAGACAGGGTCCTACGAGGTTTCCGAACTGCACGGGGAATCCGACGTCGGGGGCGACGACTGGATGACCATGCTGCTGCAGACCAAGGCATTCCACAAGATTCCACCGGCAAATATCCAGGCAATCTTCATGCGCATGCAGCAGATCAATTACAAGGCCGGCGATGTGGTCCTGAAACAGGGCACGGAAGGAGACTACTTCTACGTACTGACACGCGGCAAGGCCCTTGTAACGCGCGAAACCCCGCTCAACAAGGAAGGCATAAAGCTGGCGGAACTCGCGGTCGGCGATACGTTCGGTGAGGAGGCTTTGATCTCGGACGCGAAACGGAATGCAACGGTGACTATGATCGTCGACGGTGCGGTCATGCGACTTGGCAAGGAGGATTTCAAGCGCCTGTTGAACGAGCCTATGCTTGACTGGGTAAGCATGGCTGAGGCTGAGGAAATCGTCGCTGGCGGCGGGCAGTGGCTGGACGTCCGCCTGCCGAGCGAATTCGAGAATCACCACCAGGAAGGGGCTGTGAACATTCCCCTGTATTTCATCCGCCTCAAGATCAATACGCTGGACCCGAAAAAGCGCTACGTAGTCTGCTGCGATACCGGTCGGCGAAGCTCGGCAGGTGCCTATATTCTCAGCGAGCGCGGCTATCAGGCCTATGTTTTGCGCGGCGGGATCAATTCCGGGCAACGTTGAGCGGCGTTACATGGTGTGCGTGGGTTTGTCTCCGCCCAGTGCTCCCGCCAGGTAGTTCTCGATTTTTTTCTGCGTATTGCCCTGGTCCTGGTCGCTGAATTGCACGCCGATACCAGCGGTTCGCTTGCCTTGAGCACCTTTCGGGGTCATCCAGATCACCGTGCCCGCGACGGGAATCTTCTCTTCTTCCCCCATCAGGTTCAGCAGCATGAAGACTTCATCGCCGAGCCGGTACGAACTGTGGGTTGGAATAAATAGCCCGCCATTCACCACAAAGGGCATGTAGGCGAGATACAGGGCGCTCTTGTCCTTGATGGTAAGAGTCAGAAGTCCGGGTTTGGTCATCGTTCGATCATCCTGCGCCGGACGGCAGCGATACCCCCGGGTTAAAACGTTGTCCACAGCGTACTAAACCGCGAGCCCAATCGATCAGCAGGCTTTCCAAAGTCAGCTGAACGTTGAAGGAACCCGCCGGCTGGCCGCGCAGCCGATTGATTATGTCTAGATAGCAGAACAGATTTCGCCTGTCTATGCGATTTAGCACAGTTTCGGATACACCGAGGTCAGTGGCATCCGGAGCGGTGCCACTGACGCGATGAATGCAGCGCTGTACCTGTCGTACGATCCAGCCGAGCACGAATTCGGGGTCGTCCTTGGCCCAGCGAGCCGCGGTTTCGATCGGCGACTTGCGCCCGTCGGCGATAGCTCCGAAATCCCGTGCCATGGCGGCGGTATGCTCTATGCGCTCTTCTGCCGCGATTGCGGCCAGCGGCGCGCCGCCCACCAGGCGCAACGCGGCGCCCCAATTGGTCGCGGGCTGCAGTTTGCCGAGCCATGCCAGGCTTGCCAGTTCCGCCGGCGGAGTGACGTTCAGTCGCTGGCAGCGACTCAGGACGGTCGCCGGTAATCGGCCGGCGCGGTCCACGATCAACAGGATAAGTGCGTCGCCGGGGGGCTCCTCCAGCGTCTTGAGCAAACTGTTTGCGGCATTGGCGGTCATGGTGTCCGCCGGCTCAATCACAGCGATTTTGCCGCGCCGGCCGTGGCTCGTCAGGCTCAGGTCTGTCACCAGTTGCCGAATCTGGTCGATGCTGATGGTGCGCTTGTCCTCCAGCGGCCGCAGCCGGTAAAGATCGGGATGCTCGGGCAGTTCAACCGGGAACATGGGCAAAGTACTCGCCGGTAGCAGTGCCAGCCGTTCGCGCACTATCCACGCCGCCAGCGAGCGCTTGCCCACGCCAGGCGACCCGCTGAGCAAGACGGCGTGTGGCGTCCGGCCCGAGACAGTGCTGGCATGCCAGGAACTCGCGAGCGGTTCCAGCCAATCTAACTCCAGTTTTTTCATATTCTTGAATGATCTTTTTAACTTAACTAATTATTCGAAAAGCGCCTGCATTGCGCGTTCGATTTGCTGCTGAACGGCGGGCAATGGCCGGCCTGCATCGACGACCGCGAATCGCGCGGGTTCGGCTTTCGCCAGCGCCAGGTAGCCCTCGCGTACCCTTGCATGAAACGCCGTTTGCTCTGACTCGAGCCGATCGGCCTCACTACGCCGCTCGGATCGGTGTCGCCCGACGTCCACCGGTGCGTCCAGCAACACGGTCAGATCGGGGACAAGCTGTGGATGGACCCAGCGCGCCAGGGTCTCGATCTGTTCCGTGTCTATGCCTCGCCCGCTTCCCTGGTAGGCTCGCGTGGTATCGGTGAAGCGATCGCAGACCACCCAGCTACCTGACTCGAGGGCCGGGACAATGACGTTGTTTACGTGCAGGGACCGTGCGGCGAAGAACAACAGCAATTCGGCAATGGCCGGCAGTGGTTCGTTGCCGTTGGAAAGCAGCAAGGAACGAATCTGTTCGGCCATTGGTGTTCCACCCGGCTCCCGTGTGTCGAGTACGCGCAATGAGCGCTGGCGAATCAGATTGCACAGGAACTCGATGTTGGTCGACTTTCCAACGCCCTCGCCTCCCTCTACGGTTATGAATTTGCCCATCATTGTGTGACGTTCATTGTAGGTCGTTTATTCTTCCCCGGAATTCAGCGCACGGGAGCGGCGCAATCGCTTGAGGTATTCCTGCACGGCGACGTTGTGTTGCTCGAGGGTGTCCGAAAACGTATGGCTACCGTCACCCAGTCCCGTTGCAACGAAGAATAGCTCCGTACCTGGCGCCGGATTCAACGCGGCATGAATCGCGGCTCGCCCCGGTAAAGCGATCGGTGTTGGCGGCAGGCCGCCACGGGTGTACGTATTGTAGTCGGTATCCGTTTGCAGATGCCGTCGAGTAATATTGCCGTCAAAAGCAGCGCCGATGCCGTAGATGACGGTTGGATCGGTTTGCAGCCGCATACCCATTTGCAATCGCCGCACGAAAACACCGGCAATCCTTTCACGCTCATCAGGTCGCCCGGTTTCTTTTTCAACAATCGATGCAAGAATAAGGGCTTCATACGGCGTAGCGAGGGGCAGATCCGCAGCTCGGTTTTGCCATTCCACTTGCAGCGTTGTTTGCATCAGGCCGTAAGCCTGGCGCAGAACGGCGGAATTACTCGTGCCATATGGAAATCGATAGGTCTCCGGCAGGAACAATCCTTCCGGGTGCGTTGCTTCAGATTCGAGATCACCAAGCAGCGCCGGCCAATCGTCATAGGCGAAATCGCTCACGACCGCCGGGTGCAAGGCAAGGTTGTTGAGAAGTTCGTTGAATGTCCAACCTTCAACGATAGTGAATGCGTACAGCTCGACCCGACCTTCCGTGAACTTCTGCAGGAGTTGTACCGGTGTCAAGCCCTGCTCGATGCGGTAGCGGCCGGCATGCACCCGGCCTGCCTGATCCGTCAATCTCGCATACCAGCGAAAGATAGTCGGCCGCTCGATGACCCCGGCTTCGCCTAACTCGTGGCTGATCGTCGCAAAAGAAGCACCAGGACGAATGTCGTACAGCAGACCGTCCGACGGGACTTGCACCGAAGTTTGCAGAAATCGCTGAGCCGTCCAGCCGGAAACAAGCGCGAGCGCAAGAGCCAGCAACAGTATCAGCAGGGCAAGTTTCTTCATGGCGCCAGACTGTCAGAAGTGACGACAGTGCGTCAAATGATTGCGGCCAGGCGTTGGCAATCTGTAACCGAATCAATCCAGTTTGCGAAACACCAGGCTGCCGTTGGTGCCACCGAATCCGAATGAATTGGACATGGTGACATTGACGTCGGCATCTCGCGCAACGTTCGGTACGTAATCGAGATCGCATTCGGGATCAGGATTGTCCAGGTTGATCGTCGGAGGCAACACCTGATCACGTATGGCAAGTATTGCAAAAATTGCTTCCGCGACGCCAGCTGCACCAAGCAGGTGCCCTGTGACCGACTTGGTGGAACTGACTGCGAGTGATGCGGCTGCGTTGCCAAAGGCGCGCTTGATCGCAACGGTTTCGCCAACGTCTCCGGCGGGCGTTGAGGTGCCGTGCGCATTGAGATAATCGACGTCGGCAGGATCAAGACCGGCATCGTGCAAGGCGGCAACCATGCATTTTCGAGCTCCCTCGCCATCGGCAGGTGGCAGTGTGATGTGATAAGCATCTCCACTCATGCCGAACCCGATCAGTTCGGCATAGATCCGTGCGCCCCGCGACCGGGCATGCTCATACTCTTCCAGCAACAGGCACCCGGCCCCGTCACTCAGCACGAAACCGTCCCGATCCCTGTCGAACGGGCGACTCGCCGCCGTCGGATCATCGTTTCGAGTGGACATGGCACGCGCTGCACAGAATCCGCCGATGGCAAGCGGTGTGGTTGCGTATTCGGCGCCGCCGGCGAGCATGACGTCGGCATCGCCATGCGCCACCGTCCGGGCCGCAATACCGACGCAGTGCGTCGACGTTGTGCAGGCCGTTACGATGGCAAGATTCGGGCCTGTAATGCCATGCATAATGCTGACGTGGCCGGAAATCATATTGATAATGCTGCCGGGGATGAAGAAGGGCGATATCTTGCGGGGGCCGGAATCCAGAAGCTTCTGGTGATTTGCCTCGATAGTCTGCAGACCACCGATACCGGCACCCATTGCAACGCCGATGCGGTGGCCGTTCTTTTCGGTAATCTCAAGACCGGAATCCTTGAGCGCCATGACACTGGCCCCGATTCCATAGTGCATGAACCGATCCATTTTGCGCGCTTCCTTCGGCGCAAGAAAATCGGCAACCTCGAAGTCGCTGACCATTCCGGCAATGCGAGTACTGAACTGACTCGCATCGAAATCCTCGATCGAAGAAATTCCGGATACGCCCTCGCGTATGTTCTGCCAGGCCTTCTCTAGCTGGCTGCCTACCGGCGAGACGATGCCCATGCCGGTTACAACAACACGACGCCTAGACAACTAAAGTACCGGTCATGCGGGGTGGGATTGCCATACTCTCAATGGAACCAGGGTCAGCGAGCGAGCCTGCCTGGCTCGCCCGGACTTCTACCTCAGGATTCGCTGCGACGAGCTGTTACGAAATCGATCGCCTGCTGAACAGTGGTGATTTTTTCCGCCTCTTCATCTGGAATTTCGGTTTCGAATTCTTCCTCAAGGGCCATCACCAGTTCCACCGTATCCAGCGAATCGGCACCGAGGTCGTCGACAAACGACGCATCATTTGTCACTTCTTCCTCTTTAACCCCCAATTGCTCGGCGACGATGCTCTTAACTTGTTCTTCAATACTGCTCATAGTGATCGCTTCTCCTCAGGAAGAGACTTCGAAAAGTTTGGCCCGTTAATGCGAGCCGGTGTTCCGGGTGTCGTTTTGCCACCTTTGGATACTCTTGATACGCAACCGCCCGGCCGGCCAGGCGGCTGCAAAATCGCTCTAACTTATTGATAATCCAAGCCCCGGTTCGACCGTGGGCGAGTATTGTAAGTGAAAGCATGGTGCCAATCTACAACTGTGAGCGCCCCCGAACCGCGCCAGTCAGACCATCAGCATCCCGCCATTGACGTGCAAGGTTTCGCCCGTGATGTAAGCTGCCGCGCCGGACGCGAGAAACGTGACCGCAGCCGCAATTTCCCCGGATTCACCGAGGCGCCCCAACGCTATCTGCGACAACAGCCCGTCTCGCTGTTGCTCCGGCAGATCCCGGGTCATATCGGTGTCAATGAATCCAGGCGCCACGACATTTATCGTAATATTGCGCGAGCCGACTTCACGGGCCAGGGATTTCGAAAAGCCGATGAGCCCGGCCTTCGCGGCGGCATAGTTGGCCTGGCCCGCATTACCCATGACACCGACCACGGACGCTATGTTGATAATGCGCCCGTAACGCGCCTTCATCATGCCGCGCAGGCTGGCTTTGCATATCCGGTAAGCGCCCGACAAATTGGTGGCAATAACCTCGTCCCACTCCTCGCTTTTCATGCGCAACAGCAGGTTGTCGCGGGTAATGCCGGCGTTGTTGACCACGATCGCAGGCGCACCGTTATTCGACTGGATGTCCGCAAAAGCGGCTTGCACGGATTCGTCATCCGCGATGTCGAGAACCAGTCCGCGGCCTGCCTCGCCCAAGGTGGCTGAAATCTGACGGGCACCTTTTTCACTGGTCGCCGTACCAACGACAATCGCCCCGGCGCCGGCGAGCGCTGCTGCTATCGCCGCGCCGATGCCGCGCGATGCGCCGGTCACCAGTGCTACCTGTCCCTGCAGCATCGTCGAACTGAAAACTTCGCTCATCGCATCGCTCCCCTCGGTTTAAGGTCGATCGGTCATCGAATTGAACTTTCAATCGCATCCGGCGCGTCAAAACTGACCGTATCGACTGCTCTCTCGATGCGTTTCGTCAGGCCAGTCAGCACCTTGCCAGGACCGCATTCGATGATGGCTGTTGCGCCATTGGCAACGAGCTGGCGGATCGTATCCGTCCAGCGCACCGGATTATAAAGTTGCCGTTCGAGACCCACGCGAATTTGCTCCGCCGTCACGTAAGGGGCGACATCGACGTTATTCACCACAGGAACGGCTGGTGCTGCAAAATCAGTTTCCGTCAGGGTTCTTGCAAGTTCGGCCGCGGCTGGTTTCATGAGCGCACAATGCGACGGTACGCTGACATTCAGCAGCACGGCGCGCTTCGCGCCGGCCTCCTTCGCCTGCGCGGCCGCCCGCTCCACCGCGGTCCGGTGCCCGGCAATGACAACCTGGCCAGGTGAGTTGAAATTCACGGCTTCGACGATCTCATCCTGCGCCGCCTGGCGGCACACGGCGACGACCGCCTCGTCCTCCAGACCCAATATCGCTGCCATGGCGCCCTGCCCGGCCGGCACGGCTGCCTGCATCAATTCAGCGCGCTGCCGCACTAATTGCAAGGCCGTCGCGAACGGCAGCGACCCGGCGCAAACCAGGGCCGTGTACTCCCCAAGGCTATGCCCCGCCATGTACGCCGGGTTGCTGCCGCCGGAACTGCGCCACACTCGCCAGGCAGCAAATCCCGCGGTCAGCATCGCCGGCTGGGTCACCAGGGTATCGTTGAGACGCTCTTCGGGCCCCTCTTGCACAAGCTGCCAAAGGTCAAAGCCAAGCACGTCGCTCGCTTCCGCGTAGGTCTGGCGCACGTCGGCGTATTTTTCGGCGAGTGCCGATTGCATGCCAAGCGCTTGCGATCCCTGGCCGGGAAAAACCATTGCGAAAGTCAACATCGATCTCCAGCTGCGGGAAGACCGCGCATTATATCGGCTCTTCTGCCCTGTCCCCAGTTCGCAGCAGAAGCCCGACCGTCACGCCGGCGAGTGCACCGTAGAAGTGCGCATTGACCACCACCGGGCCACCAGCAGACAGTTCGGAGCCCGGGAGCGGCCCGGCGACTTGCTCGTAGATTATTTTTGCTGCCACCAGGCATCCCAGCGTCAGTGATTCGGCTGCCGCCACGCGAAAGCGTGCGACCAGTCCCGCAGCCAGCATGCCGTGTAACAGTCCGGATAAACCGACATACCAGGTCAATTGCGGATCAAGGAACCAGAAGCCCAAATCGATTCCGATCAGGCACCCGGCAATCACTGCCAGCCAGCCCGCGGTCGTCAGGCTTTTTCCCACCAGTAGCCACAACAACAGCAAGGCGCCTGCATTCAGCAGCAGGTGCGCAGCGCCGAGATGGACGAAGTGCCCGGTCGCCAGGCGCCAGAGCTCGCCGTCGGCAATGGCCGCGCGTTCGAAACGGAGCGCGGTACGCACGGTCAATCCGCCGATCTCGGCCGCCACGCTTGCCGCCACTATGGCCAGGGGAACTCGCCAGTGGGCTGTACGTCTCATTAATGAGTGCACAGGGGCACTAGAATCTTTGCGTAAACCCATGTTTGATATACTGACGCCGGGTCACGCGACGAGTCAACGCGACCTCTCGACGGTCTCCGGACCGGCGGCGTTACAGTACGGAGCAATCTCTTGAGCCTGATCCAAATCACCACTTGCAAACGAGCCCGCTCTCGCGGCTTCACGCTGATCGAGATCATGGTCGTCGTCATCATACTGGGCATTCTGGCAGCGATCGTGGCGCCGAACGTCATCGGCCGCATTGACGATGCCCAGATTACGCGCGTCAAATCCGACCTGCGGGGCATCGAGAATGCCCTGAAGTTCTACCGCATGGACAATTTCGCCTATCCCACCAGCGAGCAGGGTCTCGAAGCACTGGTGACACGGCCGGCCGACCCCAACCTGCGAAACTGGAAACAGGGTGGCTACCTGGATCGGCTGCCCAGGGATCCCTGGGGAAATCCTTACCTTTACCTGAATCCCGGCAACAACAGCGAGATCGATGTCTATACGCTGGGCCGGGACGGCCGTCCTGGCGGCGAAGGCCTCGACGCAGACATCGGCAATTGGGACCTCGACTGACCGACCCTGTGCCTGCTGCCGGACACCGACAACGGCGGTCCGGAAAACCAGCTTGTGGATTTACCCTGATCGAGATCCTGGTCGTCGTCATCATTGTTGGTATTGTCAGTGCAGTGGTTATTTTATCGTTCGGCGTTCTGGGTGACGATCGGGCGATGCAGCAGCAGGCGCGACGATTGGCATCGCTGGTCGATCTCGCCTCTGACGAGGCACTCATGCAAGGGCGGGACTACGGACTCGAATTCGCGCGGCAAAGCTATCGCTTCCTGGAGCACGATCCACTGTCCGGGCAATGGCAGGAAATCATCGGCGATGACGTGCTGCGTCCAAGGCAGATAGACGACAACCTCGAAATGGCGCTTGTGCTCGAAGATCGAGACATTGTCCTGAGTGAGCGATTTTCCGCGGCCGTAGCCGACGAAGATGATGAGCGGAATGCGGACAACTACGCCCCTCATGTTCTGATCATGTCGAGCGGTGAGACCACGCCCTTTAATCTGCTGATTGTCCGGCCGTCCGATCGTAGCGAGGTGCGGGTCGAAATGTCTGTAACCGGGGAGATCGAAATTCAATTGGCTGCCGATACAGATCCCTAGCGAACGCTCCGGCCTGCTTCTTCGTTCTTACACTCGCAATCAAATATGTGCACTCACCTTACGTCATGCTGCAAAGCGCCCCGGCTGGTATACCCGTGACTCACGCGCCGAAACGCTTGCACGCATTTACACTGGTTGAAGTGCTCGTGGCACTCGCCATCGCCGCGCTCGCGCTTTCGGCAGTTGCGGCAGCGGTAAGCCAAATGGTTGACGCAGCATCGAGCATGCAGGAGCGGACCTTCGCAGCGTGGATAGCACAAAACCAGATTGCCGAATTGCGCCTGGCCAACGTGCTACCGGAAGTCAGCGAGTCATCCGGCGATATCGAATATGCCGGACGCGAGTGGACCTGGGTGGCGGTGATTTCAGAAACCGGGGTAGAGAACCTGTTACGCGTCGATGTGAGCATTTCAGCGATTGATTCCGATGCCGTCATTCGCAGCGTCAGCGGGTTTATCGGCGAGCCTGTCATACCGGGCCAGAGTAATCTTGCTTGGGGTATGAGTTCGCAGGCCGTCGGAGAAGAGCAGTAATGCAACGTCGGCGTATCTCGCGGGCATTCACTCTGATCGAGGTGCTTGTCTCGGTCGCCATTTTCGGAATTCTGGCCGCGCTGGCCTACGGTACCCTGAGCCAGACCCTGAGTGGGGCAGACATGCTTACGGTTCGAATGGAAAGGCTGGCGGCCATCCAGCGTACCGTGCGTTACCTGAGCGACGACTTCATGCAGCTCGCGCCGCGGCCGGTCCGGGATGAACTGGGCGATTCCTTCCAGGCGGCATTACGCACCGGGATCGATTCGACCTATGCGGTCGAGTTGACCCGTGCCGGCTGGAATAATCCGGCCGGGCTGCCTCGCAGCACCCTTCAGCGAGTCGCTTACGGTATTCAGGACGATGAACTGCTCCGCTACCACTGGTCGGTTCTTGATCGAACGCTGGCCAACGAGCCGGTTGCGCACGCGTTGCTGGAGGGTATCGAGAGCCTGGAATTTCGTTTCATGAGTGATAACGGTGAATGGTCCAGCCAGTGGCCGCCCACCGGGCAAGGCGGTCCGCTGGGACTGCGAATGCGTCCGCGTGCCGTGGAAATCGTTCTGAACCTCGTGGATGAGGGTGAAATCACTCGACTCATCGAGGTGGCCCCTTGACGTTGCGGCCGCGAGGGCAAACGAGAAATCGCGGCGTTGCTCTTATTACGGCCATGCTCATCACTGTGCTCGCGACTATAGTGGCCGCAAACATGGCATGGGACAGTGCCCTCGATGTACGACGAACGATGACGTTGCTTAACCGTGACCAGGGAATCCAGGTTGCGCTCGGTGCCGAAAGCTGGGTAATGGGTATTTTGCGTCAGGACCTGGTGGACAGCCAGACAGATCACCTGGAGGAGATATGGGCGACCGAATTGCCCGGGCTGCCTATCGAAGGCGGTGAGGTGTTCGGCAGCGTCGTGGACCTGCAAGGCAGGTTCAACATCAACAACCTGGTGAACCAGAACGGGGAAATCGAGGAACAGTCTCTCGAGCAGTTCCGGCGCCTTCTGCTCGCACTCGAACTGGACCAGCGTCTCGCTGGCGTGGCGGCCGACTGGCTTGATGCAAACCGGGATCCCGCATTCCCGGATGGCGCTGAAGACCCGATTTACACAGGTCTGGTCCCACCGTATCGTAGCGCCAACCAGACTGTGACCAGTATCAGTGAGCTGGCGGCAATCGACGGCATGGATAAGGAAACTTTCGACCGGCTGGCGCCACACATAACCGCATTGCCGGGCCGCACGGACATCAATGTGAATACGGCGACGCCCGCGGTCCTGCAATCCCTGGGCGAAAATATCTCGGTGGCGGACGTCGAGTCGTTGCTGCTGGACCGGCAGAACGGTGGATTTGTCGATATTCCGACGGCCTTCTCATCGCTGGTCACTCCGGATGTGTTAAACAGTCTGGATGAAGCCAGCAACTTCTTTCAGTTGTCGATTGTGGTACAAATCGACACAGTTCGGGTCACGCTTTTCAGCGTCTTGCTGCGTGGCCCACGTGGCGACGTAACCCCGATCTTGCGCAGTTTCGGGACAACCTGAGAATGGCCGAGTTTCTCGTTATTCGACTGCCTGAAGCCGGGGACGATCCGGCGCACTGGATCGCCGTTGACAGCACGGGCGCACGCCGCAGCCCGCCGGTGACCGGTCCGTTGCATGAGGCCCTGGTCGACATTGGTGACCGCAAGGTGATCGTTCTCGTGCCCAGTGCCGAGGTCCTCACTACCAGCGTAGATATTCCCGTCAAGGGTGGCTCACGCCTCCTGGCGGCGTTGCCTTACGCACTGGAAGAGTTTCTCGCCGACGATGTCGACAAGTTGCACTTCGCCGCCGGGCCAAGGCGCTCGAGCGGTCGCGTGCCGGTATCGGTAGTCAGCCGCGCAAAGTTCGCTGAATGGCGTGAAAGACTGGCCGCTGCGGGAATCCGCCCCACCTCAATCATCGCCGAGAATTATGGACTCGCACGCATTCCGGGCACCATCAGCATGCTCGTTGCCGATGGGCAGATTTATATAAATGACGGTGCCGAGATTGAGCTGACCATGCAGGATGTCAGTCCCGGCGATGCGCTGGCGGCAATCGGCGCGCTCGACGATGATGCCGAAACCGGCGAACCGGGACCGACCGAGCCTGGCAGCATGATGAACCTGCCGCGCCACGTGCTGGTGTATTGCGAGCCGGGAGACGAAGAACGCTACGAACACGACTGGCTTGCAATACGACATGAACTCGACAGTCTCGACATCAATCTGCTGGCAGACGGGGTAACACCGCGATTGGCAGTTACGGTCGCAACGGGGTCCGGCATTAATCTGTTGCAGGGCGAATATGCCGGTCAGAAGGAGTTTGCGGCTATTTTTCGGCCATGGAAGTACGCAGCCGTCCTGATGCTTGCCCTTATAGGCACGGCGGTAACCGCCAAGGGGCTGGACTATTATTCGATGACCCGCCAGGAGACGGCGCTACGAGAACAGTTCCAGCGCGAGTACCGTGAGGTTGCCCCCAACGCAGCGGAAGTGCGCGACCCTGCTGCCGTTATCGCGTCACTGAAGGCTCGCGCAGGTCGCAGCGAATCGCCCGAGGTATTTCTGGAATCCCTGGCGACTTTAAGCCGTGCTTTGCGCGCCAATGACGCGGCCCGACTTGAAGCAATCAGCTATCGCGCGGGAGTCGTCGATCTCCGCTTGACCGCACCGGACGTAGTCACCCTTGACAACATTCAGCAACTCATCGGAGAAAGCGGCCGCTTCGCGGCAGCCATTCAATCGACCGACCAGGTTGGCGATCGCGTAAACAGTCGCATGCAGGTACAGGTGCGTACGCCATGAGGAACTGGTTCGAATCCCTGGATGAACGCGAACGACTTTTCGTGCTGCTGGCTGCAGTCGTGTTCGCTATCGCGGTTTTCTATCTCGCTGTCTGGATGCCATTGGATCGAGGGCAGAAAAGTGTATCGTCGAGCGTTTCGAGCTGGCGGAACGCCCTGGCAGATCTGCGGATCCTGCAATCCGATCTGCGGGATCCTGCATTGGAGCAGTCACAAGTCGCGGGACTCGATCAATCGCTGGTCGTGGTGGTGGATGAGACACTCCGTCGTCGCGGCCTATATAACGCCCTGCAGCGCAGCCAGCCCACCGGTAGTAACGGCATACGCATCGAGTTCCAGAATGCCGCATTTGACGACCTGGTGCTCTGGCTCGGTGATTTAAGTGCGCGCTACAAATTGCACGTACTGTCGGCAAGTTTCACCCCGGCATCGCGGGACAAGGACGGACGCGTCAACGCAACCATCCAGCTGGAACGCTGACAGCAATGTCGGAAACGACACACCCCCCGCGACGTTCCATGCGACGTCTTGTCATCGCCGGCGTGGTGACGCTGATTCTGGGCCTCATCATTTCCTTTCCCGCCCGCGTTGCCTACACCTGGTTCGCCACACCCGGCGTCTCGATATCGGGCATCACCGGATCGGTGTGGCGCGGCCAGGCCAGTGAAGGCGCAGTGGCTGGAATTTATTTGACCGACATTCGCTGGCGCTTCAGACCCCTCGCCTTGTTCCGGGGCGAAGCCGCTTTCGGGCTTTCAGCCCAGCCGATCTCGGGTTTCGTTGATGCGGATATTGGCGTCGGCCTGGGCGGTTCGGTTCGCCTCTCGAATGTCTCGGCCGCGTTGCCCATCCGGTCACTCGAGCGCCATGTCGCCGTGAGTGGAATCGACGGTGACATACGCCTGCAATTGGAACAGGTCGTGCTGGAGGATGGTGTGCCCGTTGACGCGGCTGGGGTTGTCGATGTCGCGAACCTCGTCATACGGCCGCTTGCCGCGTCGGCACTGGGTGATTATCGCGCCACCTTGGCTACCGATGGCCAGACTATTCGCGGAATCGTGCAAGATACATCCGGAGTTCTGGAGGTCAGCGGCAACATCGAATTGTCTCGCGACCGAAGCTACTCGTTCATTGGGCTCATCGCCGCACGCCCGGAAGCTCCGGCCGCCGTCAATGATCAATTGCAGTACCTGGGATCGGCCGATGCGGAGGGACGGCGCAGCTTTCGTCTGGAGGGGCAGCTCTGACAATCCTGGTTACGCGCTCATTCCAGGAGCGAGGATACTCCGTCGATCGAAACCTCGCGAAACGCCTGCAATAGCGGGAAATAAAGGGCGGCGCGGACCGGTGCGTTCGACAGGCAACCGTACATCGCCGCGTACTTGACGAGCTGCGGCCGGTATCGCTCCACTTCCTGCTGCAGAAACCGGTCCAGTTCGCCGCCCTCATGGGTACTGGTCTTGTAGTCAATGATCCAGTGCACGCCCGCGTTGTCCGTGCGAATCCGGTCCAATACCACGGATTCAACCTGCCCGTTCCAGATCCCGGTCACAGGCAGTTCCGTTGCGCCCGGCCCAAACACGATCCAGCGGCCTTTTTCGTCCGCGAGCGTGTGTTGCAGTGCGGCGCGAACACGACCGCAGACCGAACTGATATCGGCTTCGGGCACACCCATTTCAATGGCCCAGCGTCGCGCGAGCCGATCCACGACGGCATCGTCGGTACCGTCGGTCGAGAGTATTCCTTGCGTGAAATGCTGCAGCAGCCGATGCACGATGCTGCCCGCATGACGGGCGATGGCCCCTACCCAGTGGTAGTCGACCGGGCGGTCCTCTTTCCCCATGCCCAGCGCCAAGGCGGTCGCGCGGGGCGGCAACCTGTGCACCGGCGGTTGCGGCAGGAAGTCGCGCAATCGGTAAAGGACAGGTTCCCGCAGGTCGGCCCGATACCTTTCTCGTTCCTCGGCAAGCCTGCCGGACACATTGAATGCCGCCACATAGTCGGCCTTGACGCCGGGCCAGATTCGTTGCAACAGACTGCCTGCCTGGGGGGCGCGTAGCTCAGTCCCATCCGCCGACAACGGCACATGGCCGACCAGGTGCAGCGTTCGGCGCGCCCGTGTACAAGCTACATACAGCAGCCGATCCGTCTCCAGCCGATCTTTTTCCCGCAACTTTGCTTCAATCAGCTTATGCAGCGGGTCCCCTTCAAGTTCTGCGCGTGGCCCGACCGGGCTTATCAGGAATTCCTCACCGCCATCTCGATCCGGTGCACTCAGCCAGCTAAGGACGCTCGTCTGATCAGCGTGCGTCTTGTGGCCCAGGCCGTAAAGGATCACCTGGTCGAATTCCAGGCCTTTCGCCTTATGCATCGTCATGACCTGAAGGCAGGTCTTCGAATCGACCGGCGTCGCTACCCGCTCGAGATCCAGCTGCCGCTCAAGCTGCGCAACATCCGGCAGGGTTCCACAGGATTCCATTCGAGCGAGCACATCAAAGAAGCGGTACACGTTTGAGGTCTGCGTCGCATCCCGCAAGAGTGCGGGTCCGCCAAGGCGGAACCAGGCACGTTCTATCGTTTCCTGCAGAGTGGCAGTGCCGTTGAATTGCAGGAACGGCAACAATTCCTGGCGCAGCAATTCGATTCTGGATCGTGCGTCCGGCGAAAGCGCATTGACGCGCTGTGCATCGTGCATGAGCTCCCAGATCGATTGCGTAGCATCGTTTCGTACGAGAGCATGCAGGTCAGACCACGTGAAGCCGACCCAAGGGCTCCTGAGCAGAGCCAGCCATGCAATCCGGTCGTCCCGATGACACAAGGCGCGGGTGAGCGCCAGCACGTCGATGATCTCCGGCAAATCCGTAAGGCGATCGATATCGAGAGCCTGATAACGGATGCCCGCCTCGCGCAGCTTTGCCAGCAGCCTCGGCAGTTGTGTACGGCTGCGCACCAGCAATGCCGTCGACCGCCCATCCTGTCCCTGCAGGCATTCCTGGATTACCCGGACGCCGTACTCGGCTTCTTCTTCGCCGCTGACACCGAACAACGGATGAACCTGGCACCTGCCGGAACCCGATTGCGCCTCTACCGGAACCGATTCTGCATACGCGATCGCACCGGTCGCCACGTCATCCGCCAAAGGAAAGATGTTGGCGAAGACCGTATTGAACCAGTGCACGAGATTCTCACCGGACCTGAAATTGCGTCGCAGTACGAGGGCATCCAGCCGCACCGGGCCGACACCCCTCTCACGTGCCAGCAAGAACTCCCCTACTTCTGCGTTGCGGAAGCGATAGATCGACTGCATCGGATCCCCGACGCAGAACAACGTTCTTCCATCGCCTGGCTGCCAGCCGACGACGAGTTTTACGAGCAATTCGTATTGCGATATGGACGTGTCCTGCATTTCGTCGATGAGTAAGTGCTGGATGCTGTAGTCGAGCAGCAGCGCCATGTCTCCCGGATCCTCGACGTTTCCGAGTGCATGGTGTGCCGACATGGCTATTTCGATGTAGTCGGTGACCCGCTGTTCGGCGAACAATCGCCGCAATTCGGCTACTGCAAGCGGGAGTAGTCGAAACAGGGCGAGAAGCACGTTCCACTGCTCGTCTGCATAGTGCACCGGCGGTAATGTACGAAGCTGGCATAACTCCACCGCCAGTGGTTCATGCCTGGCCAGGGCCTCGAGCAAACCAAGCATTCGCTGCTTCTCGCCGTCGTCGCCAGGCGGAAAGCCGGTATTTCGATTCACGGTCTTGCGCCACCCGCCGGCCCCCGTGAGCAGCAGTTGCGCGATGCCACACCACTCGTCGACTGAAGAAGGCTCGACACCCGGCAGGCGCTCACAGAATTCAAGTAACCGCAGTTGCTTTGCAGCTGGCGAATCTGCCGATACATTCCCTGCCGCGTAGCGGCCAAGTTGAAGAAGATCTGTAACGAGTTCGGCGGGTACAAGCGCTGTGACCTTGCGGAGTTGCGCTGATACCTGGTTGGCAATACTTTTTTCAAGCCGGGACCGCATCGCGTCGGCATCCATGGACTGAAAGCTTCCCGAACCAGTGATCGTTAGCCATTGATCGCGGGACTGCAACATTCGAGTGAGATAGCCAATGTACAGGGCGGTGTTGTTATCCAGATGCATCAGCAGCGTTTCGACCGCGCCGGCATTCTCAATGTCGGGTGAAGCCAGCCAATCGAGCGTTGCTGCAGCCGCGGAGCCGTAAAGCAGGCGAATTGCGTCGTCCGATGCCACGTCCACGGAGGCTCCGAGACCCGAACTGAACGGCAGCGTCCGTGCGATCGAAGCGTTCAGCGCGTCGATGGTCTGGACGCGCAATCGTTGAGGCGATTCGAGCAGGCGCCAGCCTTTCACGGCGTCGCGCTCCAGCGCACGTTGTGCGGCGTGCCGTGTCGTACGCTGATGCGGTGCGTCTACATCCCTGCCCTCATTGGCATCCCGCATGGCGTTCAGGAGGCGGGATCGCATCTCTGACGCCGCCTTGCGGGTAAAGGTAATTGCCAGAATTTCTTCCGGATTCTCCACCATGGACAGCAGGCAAAGATAACGCTGGATCAGCAACTCGGTCTTGCCCGAACCCGCGGGCGCCTGCACGATGAATGAGCGCGTGGTATCGAGCGCCGATCGGCGGGCATGCTCATCGGCCGCGAGCAAGCTGGCGTCGTTACTCATGCCTGAGCTCCTCGACGCGACTCAGTATATTCAACGCCCTGCCCTGCTGCCGAGGCAGGTTAACGTGAATGTGCACGTCGCCGACAGCGAAGCGCGCGAGTTCGTGATCGACACGCTGCTGCCACGCGTTGAAGCGCTCTTTCCAATGCTCGGACTCCATTGGGTTCCACGGCACAGAACTGCCGGTACCCTTGTAAGCGATCGTCCGGCTGTCGATATTGATCAATACCAGTCCGCCGACGTCGCGTTGCAACGCCATGGCGTACAACACAAGTTGCCACTCAACAGGATCGCCGTTCCTGTCCAGAAAGCTTTTTGCTGCGCCGGTTTTGTAGTCGACGACAAGGTATGAGCCATCATCCAGTCGATCGATGCGATCGACTCTCAGGTCAAGCACTACGCCATGCAGTTCCAGTGGCAGCGAAAATTCTACCTCTGCGACAGTGAACCCTGGCCGCACCGATTCCTCCGACAGAAAGTCGCTGAGCAAAGCATTCAGTCGGTCACGCTCGAGAACCAGCAAGCGCCGCAAAACTGCATCAGCGTGACGGTCATGCACCCTTAGCGCTGCATGCACCGCCCGATCAATGCGTTGTTCGCGTTCCGCGACGGGCCAGGCACTTATGCTGGTCGAAGTCGGATTGCCGGAAAAAAGCGCGGCAAGCGCCTGGTGAATAATGCGGCCGCGCAAACTCGGCGCCAGACCGGCCTCCCACATGGGCAGGTCTTTGATACCCAGGCGACCGTAAGCAAACGCCGAGAATGGTTCATCGAACTGGCGCTGCAGCGTATAAGCTCCGCCCGTAATTTTTTCGCTGCGTATTACAGGGGGTGCGGGATCCTCAGCAACACGTTGCAATGAGTTGCGATCGCACAGCTGTGCGGCAAACCAGCCCGGATCGGTAAAGCTTGCGGGTATTTGCGCCCGATACCCTTCGAGCAAGGGGCTCGGCAGCAGGTCTGTATCACCGTCACTTGCTGGCCAGCTGAGCACGACCGACCCGGCACTGCCCGCGAGGCGCCCGAGAATTCGCCGCGCGCGATCCAGCGTATCGGCAGGTAGCGCGTCCGGCATGCCGGTACGGCGCTGCAACCGACGCGATACAAGCGGCAAAGGCGAGGACGCCGGAGGCCACTGCATCGATTCGAGGTTTGCCACCCACACGTGGTCAAATTCCAGCCCCGCACCTTCGAGCGGACCCAATAGCTGCAATACGCCATCCGCAAGTTCTGGCTGATAGATGGTTTCCGACGCCACCAGGGAAAGGCGTGTCAATAGTTCGGAAAAGCCCAGCAGCGGCCGAACGGCTTCCAGGCGTGACAGTTCGTTGAGCAACTCCCGCCAGCGATTCTGCAATTGAAACCCGGCGCTGTCCGGCGGCGCTCCGCCTGGCCAGCCGAGGCGCTGCAAGAACGCGTCAACCTGATCGGTCCAGGTCGCAGGAGACATGCGGCCCTTGCTCGACGCCTGCAATTCCATGACTTGCTGCAGGCACCTGAACCACTCGGACCCGTGCGGGCTGTCGTTTCCACCGGTAAGCGCCGCCGCAAGATCAGTTGCAGACCAGAATCGATCCGGCAGGCGGCGCAAGCGGGTCTCAAAGCGGGAACGCGCATCGTCAACCGAGCCTGGCGTGAACGGCGAACGCAGCAATACACTGACCTCACGGGCATCAAGGTCGCGATGCACCCACTTCAACCATAACAGCGCGATCGCTATCGCCGGATACTCGGACAGGCGTCGTCCGTATGAGACGTTGACTGAGTTCTGCAGCGCCTGATTGTATTGCCAGCCTGGCGCAAATCCTTCACGCACGAGACGGCTGGTGCGCAGCGCGTTGTGCTCCAGGGACGGATAAATAATCGCGATGCGCGCCGACCCGCTCACTTCCAGTCGCGCCCTTGCCCACGCACCGGCCGCACGGAGTTCCGCATCCGGATCAGTCGCGGCAACCAGCTCAAGCTGCCGGCAGTGATCTGCCGGTGGCGCTGCCTGGACATGGCAACCTGCATCCTGCATGGCCGCAAATAACTGCTGTGCGGCGGGCGGTAGCCGCTCGAAACCCGCATGCAACACACGGTGCGTCACCGGTATGTGTCGACTCGCGACAAGATGCGTAGCGCAGGCCGGCAGTTGTGCATTGTCGATCCAGCCCTGTCGCTTCAGTTCGTATTCGTAAGCTGTTGCGACCAGCGCAAACAGGCGCTGATCCTCACTCTCCGCTGAGGGCAACAGTTCGCTCGTGGGCACGCACCAGTCCTGCAGACGCTGCCAGGCATGTTGCATCTGCCGCACGAGCCCCGCCGAATTGAGCTGTCGCTCGCCGGCCTGGCTGCGCAGCATTTGCTCCCACAACAGCGCACTGGCGGATGGTTCGAGCCGCAGGGGCAATAGCGCCGGCTGGCTGGATCGCTCGAGCAATACCCTGAGCCAGCTGGACCACGCCAGGATCCGCGGGGTTCGCCATGCGCGATGACCCTGCGCAAGCTGATTGCGGTGGTACCCGGTCCGCAGATCGCGTGCCAGACGATTGGTTGCAGCAACAATTTCGGTGTCGTCGTCGGCATTTGCGGGCAGCCAGTCGTACATCAGCCGCAATCTCTCTTGCACGCTGTGCGCCGATGACGGCTGGCGCCGACCCAAGGCACGTTCAAACAACTCCCGATTGGCGCAGCTCGTCGATTTCCCGCTGCGAGAAACCGAGGGATTCACGGAGTATCGTTGTCGTGTGTTCGCCCAGAGTCGGTGCGGAGTGACGGTATTCGACCGGTGTCATCGAGAAGTGCACAGGATTAGCGACGCTGGGCGTCGCGCCCGCGATCGCGTGGGGCAGCATGCGAACCAGTCGTCGCTCCGCCGCATAGGAACCGGAGAAAACTTCGGCAAGGTCGTTGATCGCGCCGCAAGGAACCTGAGCGCCTCGCAATACGTCAATCCAGTGCGATGTCTTCCGTTGCCGGAAGCGCTCCGACAATGCATCGATGAGCGACTCCCGATTGGCGACGCGCGCCGCGTTCGTGGCGTAATCCGGCGATGTCGAAAGTTCCGGGCAGCCGAGGCAAGCCACGCAGTCGCGAAACTGGCGGTCGTTGCCTACCGCGAGCATCAGATGTCCGTCACGGGTTGCGAAAGCCTGGTAGGGCACGATGTTCGGATGCGCCGTACCAAGTCGACGCGGTACCTCACCGCTTACCAGATAGTTCATGGCCTGGTTGGCCAGCCACGCGACCTGGGAATCGTAAAGTGGAACATCAATGAACTGGCCTTTGCCACTCCGCTGCCGCTCCTGCAAGGCAGCAAGGATGGCAGTGGCCGCGTACATGCCCGCCATGATGTCGGCTATGGCTACCCCGACCTTTTGCGGTCCGGCGCCGGGACCATCGGCGTTTCCGGTGATACTCATCAGCCCGCCGGACGCCTGCATCATCGCATCGTACCCCGGTTCTGCGGCTCGAGAGCCCTGCTGTCCCCAGGCGGAAATCGAGCAATAAACAAGTTGCGGATTTGCGGTTTGCAATGTTTCCGCATCAAGGCCGAAACGCTTGAGCGTGCCAACCCGGAAATTTTCGATGAGGACATCGGCGGTCGCCGCGAGTGCTTTGACGATCTCACGGCCGCGTTGCTGCGCCAGATCGATGGTTATCGATCGCTTGTTGCGGTTCGTTGACTGGTAATAGGCGGACTCGCCAGTCTCACGGCCCAGCTCGTCCTTCAACCACGGAGGCCCCCAGCTGCGGGTGTCGTCGCCCGTCCCCGGACGTTCCACCTTGATGACATCCGCACCGTAATCCGCCAGTAGCTGGCTCGCCCACGGGCCGGCCAGTACGCGACTCAGATCGATAACCTTGATACCTGCTAGCGGCCCGGCCAACGGCGGTCCCCTGTCAAACCAATCGGTCGCGCGATTGTCGATACACGACCAACGGCACGCAAGTTAATAGCTGAGATCGGAATCGACGTCGCTGATCGCTGTTGCGTAAACGGGTTTGAGAAGAAAAGCCCGGCCAGCCCTGGTGGGCCGGCCGGGTGGGTCCGCACGGAGATTGCGGATTGCGCGGCCGAATCGCCCGACGGTCGGTCTGCTACCGGCCGTCACAGCAATTCAGCCTAGCTCCTCGACCTCGGCACCCTGTACTTCTTCCGGTGCCGGAGCCGGTTGTTCTGCGGGTTCTTTACGGCCGTGACGGATCAATAACTCGTCCGCCTGTTCCGCACTGAGCCGGGTGATCGATTGAATACTGATTGTCTCCTTGCGGAACGAGCCAATTACGATACCGTCGCCGCCAAACGGGCAGAGCTGATCGTCGCGTGACGAAAAGCCCAACTCAAACGAGGATCGCAGTTCCATGGCCGGACGAAACAAGCTGACGTGGTAGGCCCGTTTAGCCGGGCCCCAGATCAGCAGGCTACGGTCATCCAGCGGGGTATAGTCTCGGATAGTACGGATCGAGATGCAATCGCTGCCGCGGGAATCGATGTCCCGATCCGCACTGCGCGGCCCGTTCTGGGGTGCGGCGCAAGCTAATATGGTGCTTGCAGAAATTATCACTAGTACCTGTTTTATAAGACTTTTAGTTCTCATACAATCGGGGCTACCTGCATACGTTGGGGCAATGTAATTTAGTCCGGGATCTGGCCTTTTCGACCGGGAATCCGGGCATTAAGTTCAGAGGCCACCCGCGGCGGCCCGTAGCTGCCCCGTCACGCGGCTAGCCGCCGAGGGCCACCGGGCGGCGGCTGTCACGGATCCATTCGCTCCAGGACCCGGCATACAGGCGGGGCATCGTATAGCCCGCCAGCTGCGCCGACAGGGCCAGATGACAGGCCGTGACACCGGACCCGCACATCGCGATCCAGGGCGCTGCCTGGCGGCCCTGAAGCGCCGCAGACCATAGCTCCCTCAGTTCGTCCCGGCTCTTCCAGCTACCGTCAGCGTTGAGGCTCGACGACATTGGAAAATTGCCGGCACCTGGTATGTGGCCGGCGACCGGGTCGATCGGCTCCCTGTCACCGCGGAAGCGCTCGGCGTCTCGCGCGTCCAGCAGGTCCGCGCCCCTGCCCTGGCTCAGCCGCTGTAGCACTTCGTCCGTCGTAACGACCATGCGAGCGTCGGCGGCCCCGGCGTAGTACGTGCGGCGAACCTGTGGAGTGTCGCTCGAAACTTTGTAGCCCCCGCGAACCCAGCCGGCATAGCCAGCGTCGAGCAGTGCGACCTCCTCATGTCCCATCCAGCGCAACAACCACCACAGGCGCGCTGCAATGGCGCCACTGCCGTAATCGTATACGACCACTCGGGACTCCGCGTTGATACCCCAGCGCCCGAGCGTCCCGGCAAACGTGGCTGGCGCTGGCAACGGATGCCGGCCGGTCATCGCGCCAGGCGGCGCCGCAAGGTCCTGATCGAGATGTGCGTAAACGGCACCCGGAATATGTCCGGCATTGTAGTCAGCGAAGCCTCGTTCCGGCTGCATGAGATCGAAACGGCAGTCGACGATGGACCAGCCGGGCTCAGCGAGATGCGATTCCAGTTCGGCAGCGTCAATGAGGAACTTGTGTTGTGTCATTGTCGAATCCGGAATGTTCCAGGACTTTCTGCCTTGTACACATGTATCCCCTTAGAGACAATATGGCGTTTACAATGCCGCCGGGATAGTGGCGCCGGAGAAAATAAGTGCAAAAAATACTGGTCGGTCTGAAACGGGTCGTCGATTACAACGTGCGAGTGCGCGTCAAGTCCGATGGCAGCGGGGTCGAAACCGACGGCGTGAAAATGAGCATCAACCCGTTCGATGAAATCGCGTTGGAAGAAGCGCTGCGCATGAAGGAACGTGGTGACGCATCGGAGATCGTAGCGGTGTCCATCGGTACCGCCGAATCGCAGCAACAACTGAGAACCGGGCTGGCTATGGGCGCCGACCGTGCAATTCTCGTCGAAACGGCTACCCGGCCCGATCAATTGAGCATCGCCCGCATATTCCTCGCCCTTGTGGAACGCGAGAGTCCGGACATGGTTTTGCTCGGCAAACAGGCCATCGACAACGATAATAATCAGACCGGCCAGATGCTTGCCGCATTGTGGCGGCGTCCGCAGGCGACTTTTGCTTCACGAATTGAAATCGATGGCAACACGGCACGGGTAACCCGTGAAGTCGACGCCGGACTTGAGACCATCGAGGTCGATTTACCGGCCGTTGTCACGACCGACCTGCGGCTTAATGAGCCTCGATACGTCAAGTTGCCCGATATCATGAAAGCAAAGAAGAAACCGCTGGAACAAATCAGTACCGGTGACCTCGGCGTCGAAGTCTTACAGGGGCTCTCAGACGTCGCCTACGAGCCGCCACCGCAGCGCCAACGCGGCATTATGGTCGAAAACGTTGCGGAACTCGTTGCCGCACTTAAAAGCAAGGGACTATTGTAATGTCAAAGATCTTGTTGATCGCCGAACACGACGGTTCGTCGCTTAACCCGAGTACAGCGAAGTGCATTGCCTGTGCACTGGACCTGCCCGAAGCGGAGATCGATGTCGCGGTCTTTTCCGACGCAGGCAGTTCTCTGGCAGAAGAAGCTGCAAAATTGAAGGGCGTTCGCAAGATCCTTCAGGTTGACCACGCTGACTACAAGCATGCGCTGGCAGCGACGATAGCCCCGCAGGCGGCAACCATGGCCAGCGACTATACCCATGTATTCGGCCCCTCGACGACGTTCGGCAAAGACCTGATGCCACGAATTGCAGCGTTGCTGGGCGTGAACCAGATCAGCGATATCATGGCCGTGGAGAGCAGCCATCGTTTCAAGCGCCCGATTTACGCCGGGAACGCCGTGCTGACGGTGGAGGCGCCATCGGACCAGCCGGTAGTCGCAACGGTACGAACCGCCTCCTACCAGCCGGTCGACGAGGACGTTGCAGTACCGATCGAGCGCGCCCAGGTTTCTGCTGAACTACCCTCGCACACACGGTTCCTGGAAATAAAGTCAGCCAGTTCCGACCGGCCTGATTTGCAATCGGCAACAACCGTAGTCTCGGGTGGCCGTGCACTCGGCAGCAAGGAGAAATTTGCCATTATCTTCGAACTGGCGGATGCCATGGGCGCGGGAGTCGGTGCATCGCGTGCAGCAGTCGACGCCGGCTACGTTCCCAACGAGATGCAAGTGGGCCAGACAGGCAAGATCATCGCGCCGGACTTGTACGTTGCCATCGGCATTTCCGGAGCCATCCAGCACTTGACCGGCATCAAGGA
>CAYVLL010000005.1:0-36267 GCA_964452235.1 uncultured Woeseiaceae bacterium | reverse complement strand
GCGAAGTGCCCTCCATGACGGTACAGCGTATCGCCAGTTCGATGCGTCGTCAGCCCTAGTCGGCGTACCCCGTGTCCGATACTCCGGAAGCGCAGGTGATCGCCGTGCATCCGCACTTCGTGACTGTCCAGGTCGATGCCCCGGTTGTGTGCCCACGCTGTGCCGCCGGACGCGGGTGCGGAGCAGCCACGGCGTTTGCGCGCGGAACGTCACGCGCTATCGACATCGCCGTGCCGCGTGACATTTCCTTGCAGATTGGTGACCGGGTAAGGCTGTCACTTGCGCCAGCGCGGCTGTTGCAGGCTGCGTGGCTGGTGTATGGCTTGCCCCTTTTTGGCATGGTCGGGGCGATTGCCGTCATGACGTACGCGCTGGAGCCGGGCAGTGACCTGGCTGCGGTGGCGATCGCGCTGGGTGGCCTGGTGGCGGGTTTCCTGCTGGGACGCCGGCGACTGCGGCATGCCGCCTGCTGGAGTCAGTTCGAGCCGACCGTGCTCGTTGCGCGCGAGAGCAGTCCTTGAGCTCAGGAAACCAGTGCCTGCCAGGGCTCACCGACCCATGACGGAAATCCATGTATACAGCAGACAAGGTTGCCATCTCTGCGAACGGCTGATCGAGGAACTCGTGCTGTTGTTGCGTCGGCGGCATGCCTTCGATATTCGGGATATCGATAGCGACCTCGAATGGCAAGAGCAATTCGGCGAGCGCATACCGGTGGTCGAAATCGACGGTCAAGTCATCTGTGAGTACCGACTTGATATCGATGCCGTACTGAATGCGCTGCCGGGCGGCAATTGTTGACAGTGTCGACGACCGCAGGCCACACGCTCGCCCGGTAGCTGAAACGTATATACTTCCCTGTTTGATTGGCGTCTGTCCCGAAACCTTCCACGTCCCGCAAGCGGCCTTTGCGGCGTATCGAGACAGGTTCCGGCCAGGCCGGTGGCGGCCTGACTGAACGAGCTGCAATGGAACGCATACGGAATTTTTCGATAATCGCGCATATTGATCACGGCAAATCGACGCTGGCGGACCGCTTCATTCAGCTATGCGGCGGCCTGCAGGATCGCGAAATGCAGGAACAGGTGCTCGACTCCATGGATCTCGAGCGCGAGCGCGGTATTACGATCAAGGCGCACAGTGTGTCACTGCAGTATCCGGCGAAGGACGGTAATGTTTACCAGCTGAACTTCATCGATACGCCGGGCCACGTCGACTTTTCCTACGAAGTGTCGCGTTCGCTGGCCGCCTGCGAAGGCGCACTGCTGGTCGTTGATGCGGCGCAAGGGGTGGAGGCACAAAGCGTTGCGAACTGCGTTACGGCGATAGACCTGGGACTCGAGGTCCTGCCGGTGCTCAACAAGATCGATCTGCCTGCCGCCGACGTGGACAAGGTAATTCACGAAATCGAAGATATTATCGGCATCGAAGCGCACGATGCCATTCGCGTCAGCGCCAAGACCGGCCAGGGGGTCGCGGACTTGCTGGAACAGATTGTCAGCAAGGTGCCGCCGCCGACCGGGAATCCCGATGCGCCATTGCAGGCGCTCATTATCGATTCGTGGTTCGACAATTATGTCGGCGTCGTGTCACTGGTGCGGGTCATGAACGGCAGCCTCAAGAAGGGCAGCAAGATGACGATCATGTCGACGGAGCGCTCCTACAACGCGGACCGCGTCGGCAGCTTTACGCCCAAGATGCAGGATCGCCTTGCGCTGGAATCCGGAGAGGTCGGCTTCGTGATCGCCGCGATCAAGGATATATACGGCGCGCCGGTGGGCGATACCATCACATCGACTTCCAATCCCTGCGACCAGCCTTTGCCCGGCTTCAAGCAGGTTCAGCCACGCGTCTTCGCCGGACTGTTCCCGATCAGTTCCGATGACTACGAAAACTTCAGGGAAGCGCTGCAAAAGCTCCGGCTAAACGATGCCGCTTTGCATTTTGAACCGGAAACGTCAGCCGCGCTGGGGTTCGGGTTTCGTTGCGGCTTTCTTGGCATGTTGCACATGGAAATTGTCCAGGAGCGACTGGAGCGCGAATACTCGCTGGAACTCATAACGACGGCACCGACGGTGATTTTCGAAGTGCTGCTGACCGATGGCACGCTCGTCTACGTCGACAATCCCGCCAAGCTGCCGGCCTCCAACCTGATCGACGAATTGCGTGAGCCGATCATTACTGCAAGCATCCTGGTACCGGAGAAGCACGTTGGCGCGGTTATGAAACTCTGTATCGACAAACGTGGTGTGCAGAAGCAAATGCGCTACCTCGGACGGCAGATTTCGCTGGAATACGAAATTCCGCTTGCCGAGGTCGTGCTGGATTTCTTCGATCGCCTGAAGTCGGTAAGCCGCGGTTTCGCATCGTTTGACTATCGTTTCGAGCGCTTTGAGCCCGCCTCCCTGGTTCGTCTGGACATCCTGATCAACAAGGACAGGGTCGACGCGCTGTCGATGATCGTTCATCGCGGCAGCGCGGAGTCACGTGGCCGGGACCTGGTTGAGAAGATGCGGGAACTCATTCCAAGGCAGATGTTCGACGTTGCGATACAGGCAGCCATAGGCAGCCAGATTATTTCACGCAGCACGGTTAAAGCCCTGCGGAAAAACGTGACTGCCAAATGTTACGGTGGCGATGTGACGCGCAAGCGAAAACTGCTTGAAAAGCAGAAGGCAGGGAAGCGGCGCATGAAACAGATCGGATCCGTTGAAATTCCGCAGGAAGCATTTCTGGCAGTACTGAGAGTCGACAAGTAGATGAACCTGGCACTGATACTGACATTATTGACCGCCTTCACCGGCATCGTCGTGGCAATCGATCGTTTCTATTTGCGAAAGCGGGACAGCGAGGCGTCTGCCGGCTCGAGTCGAAGTCTGGAAACGCTGGTGGAATACTCCCGATCGTTCTTTCCGGTATTGCTGATCGTCCTGGTAATACGGTCGTTCGTTTTTGAACCGTTTCGTATCCCTTCCGGTTCGATGATGCCGACCTTGTTGCAAGGCGATTATATATTTGTAAAGAAATTTGAGTACGGACTTCGCTTGCCGGTTCTCGAGACGAAAATTCTGGATACGGGTGCACCGGAACGAGGCGACGTGGCTGTGTTCCGCCTGCCATCGGAACCCAACGTAAACTATATAAAGCGCGTGATCGGCTTGCCCGGGGATACGATCGAGTACGCAAATCATCGGCTGACGGTAAATGGTCAACCGGTGCCGCTGGCTCCGGACGAAAACGTGCCCCGCGAAGGCGTGATTCCGCGCTTCATCGAAGTCCTCGGGGAGCGAGAGCATGCGATTCTCATCGCCGATCCGGGCAATTCAATGCGCGACGGTGTCTACCGCGTGCCCGATGGACACTACTTCATGCTCGGTGACAATCGCGACAACAGTCGTGACAGCCGTTACCTCGGCGCCATCCCCGAGACACACCTGGTTGGCGAGGCCGTTCGCATCTGGATGCACATGGACGGGCTGGAAGTGCCCGACTGGAACCGCATCGGCATGAAGATTCAATAATGTGGTGTCAGTCACTGAAATGGCGGCTAAAATGCCGCTACGCTGCAACAATGTGTGCTGGAGTACCGCTATGAATCGTTGGGCAGACTGCGCCAAAGCGACTAACCCGGCTGGTCCGTATTCCAAGCTTGGACGGCCTGCCTCCGCCCGGCGGCCGGCGATCCGGCGGCCGGCGTTCCGGCGTCCGGCTGCAAAGCAGGCCGGCATGACCACTGTCGGATTTCTGATTCTGGCCGTATTTATCGGCCTGTTTGCCTTTGCGTTTATCCGGTTGACGCCGGTTTACCTGAACTACATGAAGGTCGTCGGTGTTCTCGACGGCGTGCACAAGGAATTCGATAGTCAGAATCCCTCCCGCAACGCCATTCGGACCTCGATCGTGCGTCGCTTCGACGTCGAGAGCGTCAGCGAGATCGCGGCGAAAGACATCAAGGTAACCCCCGAGAACAATGGATTTCTCGTTGAGGCGGTCTACGATCACAAGGCGCCATTTATCGGCAACGTTTCCTTTAGTGTGCACTTCGACAAGAAGGTCGTGGTGCGCCGCTGATTTTCCGTGCAGCCCGCCGGTAAGTTCGCCTGAGGGCTGATGGGCATTCCCGAGACAGATCGCGCCATCCTGGACAAAGCGATTCCCGGGCTGCAAAGCCGACTTGGCTATGAATTCCGTGATCCGACGCTTCTCGTTCAGGCGTTGACGCATCGAAGCGCCGCCGGCTCCAACAACGAGCGACTCGAATTTCTTGGCGATGCGGTACTCGATGTCGTCGTTTCCGAGGTGATTTTTCGTGAGCGTCAGGAGGCCAGCGAAGGCGTTATGAGCCGGATCCGGTCCTCGCTGGTCAAGGACCTGACGCTCGTGAGGCTTGCCGGCGAACTGCAACTCGGCGACTACCTGTTACTGGGATCCGGAGAGAAGAGGTCCGGTGGGCACCATCGCTCCTCAATTATTGCGGATGCACTCGAGGCTATTTTCGGTGCCGTCTACCTCGATTCCGGTTTCGAGAACGCCCGCCAGGTAATTCATACAGTTTATGGCGAACTGTTGTCGGACTTGCCAGAGTCGGCATCGCGACGGGATCCCAAGACCCGGCTACAGGAATACCTCCAGGCACGTAAAATCGATCTCCCGGCCTACGCTGTTCACCGTGTCACGGGCAAGGCGCACCGACAGTTTTTCGAAGTGCAATGCACGGTCGAGGCGCTGCAAGCCAGTACAATTGGCCATGGTATGTCGCGGCGCCAGGCGGAGCAGGATGCCGCCAGCCGCATGTTGGCCGTCCTGGGAGAGTTGCCATAAACACAGAGACGACTCCTGCTCATCGAGCCGGTTACGTGGCTGTCGTCGGCCGGCCGAACGTGGGCAAATCCACGTTGGTCAATGCATTGTCGGGCAGCAAGGTCAGTATAGTCACGCCCAAGCCGCAGACCACCCGGCATCGCATACTGGGCGTTCGCTCCACGGCGGACTGCCAGATCATCTTCATCGATACGCCCGGGCTGCACGACGCCGGGCGCAAGGCGATGAATCGGCTGATGAATCGCGCCGCGTTACATGCCATCCAGGATGCCGATTTATTGTTGTTTATGGTCGAGGCAAATCGCTGGACGGCGGGGGATCAGCGGGCACTCGAGCGCCTGGCCGGCACAACAAGGCCGGTCATCGCCCTGCTCAACAAGATCGATAAGGTGCACCCGAAAGAAGAATTGTTGCGCGCCATCGACGACGTATCACACAAATCCGAGTTCGCCGAGGTGATTCCTGTGTCGGCCCGGCAGGGCGCCAATCTCGATCGACTACTGGCGGCGATTCCCCGATACCTGCCGCAATCACCGCCGTATTTTCCGCCTGGCACGGTGACGGATCGCAGTGACGAGTTTCGTGCGGGTGAACTCGTTCGCGAAAAGCTGACACTCTGTCTGCGACAGGAAGTACCCTACGGACTTACGGTGCAAATGGAAAAGTTCGAGCGAGTCAACAAAGGCCTTGAAGTTGCCGGCCTGATCTGGGTCGAACGCGATAGCCAGAAAGGCATTGTGGTCGGCAAGGACGGCAGTTTGCTGAAAAAAGTAGGGCGAGCCGTGCGCCTCGAGCTCAAGGAGCAGTATCGCGTGCCGGTGCATGTCGAACTGTGGGTGAAGGTCAAGGAAAACTGGGCTGACAGCGACGAGCAATTGCGCCGCCTCGGGTACCATAGCGACTGACAAGAGCGATTCAAGACAGCAATTGACCCCAACCATTGACTGCACCGATGGCCGGCAGCGATAGTCAACAATGCGTCGTGTACAGAATGAACCTGCCTGGCTCCTGCATCACAGGCCGTATCGTGACACCAGCCGAATCGTCGACATACTGAGTCGCGAGCACGGCCGACTGTCGCTCGTAGCACGCGGCAGCCGCACGGCGAAATCACGGCTTGCCGGTATTCTGCGACCGTTCCTGCCATTGCAACTGTCGTGGGTCATCCGCACCGACCTCGGCACGCTGACCGGTGCAGAAATGCTCGGGCAGCCCATTGCGCTCGGCGGGGACGCATTGTTGTCAGGTTATTACGTCAATGAATTGCTGTTGCACTTATTGCATCGGCATGATCCGCAACCGGAAATATTCGCCGCCTACTCAGGCACCGTCGAGCGACTGCAAGTCGATCCGGATGTGCCAGCCGTTCTGCGCGCATTTGAAATCGAGTTGCTGCGCTTGCTTGGCTATGCGCTCAATCTTGATCATGATGCGGAAACGCAGTCGCCACTGGTCGCCGATACGTGGTATGAATATCGCACCCAGCAGGGGCCGGTTGCGGCGGTCGACCGGCACGGCCCGATGGTTTTTTCGGGCGCACAATTGATCGGCATACGCGCTCGCGACTTCGCGGACAGCGATGTCGTCCGTGCCGCCGGCAGGCTGCTGCGACACGTGATTGCCTTCCACCTCGATGGCCGGGAGCTCAAGACGCGCCGCGTGCTGGTCGATATTCGACGAACAGCCGAAGACTGATTGTTTCGGCGGGATTGTGTAGTAAGGACATACTGATTGCTTGAATCCAGCGAACACTCATTGCGGCTAGGCGTCAATATCGATCATGTGGCGACAGTACGCCAGGCGCGGGGAACGCAGTATCCCGATCCGGTCGAGGCAGCGTTGATTGCCGAGGCATCCGGCGCGGACAGTATTACCCTGCATCTGCGGGAAGATCGGCGGCATATCCAGGACCGCGATCTGCATGCCTTGCGCGCGGTCATGGCGACGCGCATGAACCTCGAAATGGCGGTAACTGAGGAGATGCTCGACATAGCCTGCGCGCTACGCCCGAGTGACTGTTGTCTCGTGCCTGAACGGCGAGCCGAGCTGACCACTGAGGGCGGCCTGGACGTGGCGGGCCAGCGCCAGCGAGTTGCGGATGCGTGCACGCGCCTGGCCGGGCAGGGCATCCGCGTTTCGCTGTTTATCGATGCCGAAGCGCCGCAGATCGATGCGGCTGCCGCCGCCGGTGCGTCAGTCGTTGAAATACATACCGGTGCCTATGCGGAAGCGGACGACAATGAGAGGGGCGCCGAGCTGCATCGCATTGTGGCCGGTGCCAGGCGCGCGCGCGAGCTGGGATTGATAGTTCACGCCGGACATGGGCTGCATTACGATAACGTCCGGGCAATCGCTGCGATCGACGAAATCGTCGAACTCAACATTGGACACGCGATCATTGCGAGAGCCTTGTTCTCGGGTATCGGCGAGGCTGTCGCAGAAATGAAGCGCCTGATGAATGAAGCGAGAGCAAGGTGATATTCGGCATCGGTACCGACATTGCGGACGTTGCGCGGATCAAGGAAACTCATGATCGCTTCGGACAACGATTCGTCGAGCGGTTACTGATGCCGGAGGAACGCGTACTGTTCGACCACAGCAAATGGCCGGTACGCTTTCTTGCCATGCGCTTTGCGGCCAAGGAGGCCGCCGTCAAGGCGATGGGAACCGGTTTTCGCCACGGCATGTGGATCCGTGACGTGGGCGTCGTCAACAACGACTGGGGTCGTCCACTCATAATTTTTTCCGAAAGGGGGGCGGCGGTGTGCCAACGTCTCGGTATCGGTGAAATCCACGTCAGCCTGTCGGATGACGCCGGGCTGGTGGTTGCTTTTGCCGTGGCCATGCAGGCCTGAGCTGCCGGACCCGGGAGGTCACGGCGCCCGGGCCTTTCTTTATTAATTACCTAATAAATAGTCCTTAATGCATTGTTTTTCCTTTGATATTGAGACGATACCGGACGTCGAATTCGGGCGCAGGCTGTGGACGCTGGAGGGCCTCAGCGATGCAGACGTCGCGACTGCGATGACTTTCATGCGGCAGCAGGCCAGCGGCAGCGAGTTTCTGCCGTTGCATATGCAGCGCGTGGTCGCCATCTCCGTTGCGCTGCGTACCGGCGATACATTTCGCGTCTGGAGCCTCGGCGATCGCGACGCCGGCGAAGCCGAGCTCGTACGCCGCTTTTTCGATGGTATCGAGCGCTATGCCCCTGAGCTGGTTTCCTGGAACGGCGGCGGCTTCGACCTTCCGGTGCTGCACTACCGGGCCCTGAAGCATGGCATTCAGGCCCCCCGCTATTGGGAAACGGGCGACAGTGACCGGGACTTTCGCTACAACAATTACCTGGGCCGGTTCCACTGGCGACACATAGACCTGATGGACGTGCTGTCCGGGTTTCAACCGCGTGCACGTGCGAGCCTCGAACAAACGGCGCTACTGCTGGGGTTTCCCGGCAAGCTCGGCATGAGCGGCGACAAGGTCTGGCAGTCCTGGCTCGACGGCGGCATCGACGAAATCCGCAATTATTGCGAAACCGATGTGCTCAACACGTGGCTCGTCTACCTGCGTTTCGAGTTTATGCGCGGGCATCTGGATGCGGCAGGCTTGCAGCGGGAGTTCGATCTCGTCCGCTCGACACTGGCGGAAATGGCTCAGCCGCATCTGCATGAGTTCCTGGCAGCGTGGCCGGAGACCGGTGCCGATGGCGCGTCCCTCGACACTTAAAAAACACGACCCGGAGTTGTTGCGCATCGATGGCGTCAGCCACGACGGGCGCGGTATAGCAACCGTTGACGGCAAAAAGGTCTTTGTCCCGGATGTCCTGCGTGGCGAGGAAGTGCGCGCCATACGGCGCAAACGTCGCCGCAGCTACGACGAAGCGGAGCTGCTGGAGGTCGTGCAGCCGGCCGCAGCTCGCCGGCTGCCGCGCTGTGCGGTCTTCGGAATCTGCGGCGGCTGCGCGCTGCAGCATGTCGCCCCGGAAGAGCAGCGCACCATCAAGGAGAACGCGCTCCGCGACAACTTGCAGCGCATCGGCGGCATTGAACCGCAGCGCTGGCTGCCTGCGGTAGCCAATCAACAGGAGGACGGAATCTGGAACTACCGGCGCCGCGCCCGGCTGGCGGTGAAGGACGTGCCGGCAAAAGGACGAGTCCTGGTCGGCTTCCGGGAGCGAAATGCGCGGTTCGTTGCCGATATGCGGCGCTGTGAAATTCTCGAGCCGCCTCTCGATGCCCTGATTGACCCGTTGAGCGAACTGATCGGGCGTTTAACGATACGCAATCGCCTGCCGCAAATTGAAGTCGCAGTGGCTGACAATGCCGTTGAACTCGTATTTCGCATTCTCGATTCGCCGTCGCCCGAGGATCGCCGGTTGCTGCTTCACTTTGCAGAGGCGCATGCGCTGCGACTTTCCCTGCAAACGGGCGGGCTTGATGCCATCGAGCCGCTCTATCCCGTGTCGCCCGACGCCGAACTCAACTACGATTTGCCCGAGTTTGACGTCAGGCTTGAATTTGCCGCCGCCGATTTCATACAGGTGAATCGCCAGGTCAATCGCGGCATGGTGTCGCAGGTCGTCCAACTGCTGCAGGCAGGCGAGGAGCACCGGGTCCTTGACCTCTACTGCGGGATCGGCAATTTTTCGCTGCCATTGGCGCGCCGGTCAGCAAAGGTGCTCGGCGTCGAAGGGGAGGACCGCCAGGTGCGCCGTGCGCGCCGCAATGCGCAATTGAACGCCATAGACTGTTGTGATTTCGTGCGTGCAGACCTCGCCGCATTGACCGGCCAGGAATCCTGGCTGCGCGCCGGCTGGGACCGGGTCTTGCTGGATCCGCCGCGCAGCGGGGCGGCGGAGTTGATCGGACACCTGGCGGTGATCGCAGCGCCACGCCTGGTGTATGTTTCCTGTCACCCCGGGACCCTGGCTCGCGATGCCGGGCGGCTGGTGCGTGAGCAGGGCTATGCTCTCGAGGCGGCGGGCATTGTTGACATGTTTCCGCATACGGCGCACGTCGAGTCGATCGCAGTATTTTCTAAAACCTAGTATAAATAGTCAGTTACGGTATATTTACAGAATCTGATTCAGGAACGGGCGGCGGCGTGACCGGCGCGCAGGAAGACACGATGGCACTCGGACCCGTCATGCTCGACATTGAGGGATTGCGCCTGACCCCGGCGGATCGGGATTTGCTGGGCGAAGCAGCGGTCGGCGGCGTTATCCTGTTCAGCCGCAACTATGCGTCGCCCTCGCAACTGGCGGACCTCGTCGCCGAGATTCGGGCGGTCCGCAGCCCGCCGTTACTTGTTGCCGTCGACCAGGAAGGCGGACGCGTCCAGCGATTCCGGGACGGCTTCACCCGACTGCCACCGATGCGTCGCCTGGGAGAGCTGTACGAGCAGGATGCGAAAGAGGCGCTGGGGCTGGCAAACCAAGCGGGCTGGCTGATCGCGTCCGAACTGCGCGCGAGTGGCATCGACTTCTCCTTTGCGCCCTGTGTCGATCTCGACTGGGGAGTCAGCGAGGTTATCGGCAACCGTGCATTTCACAGCCGCCCTGTCGTGGTCGCCGAACTGGCCCAGGCCTTTTGCCGGGGCCTCAAGAGTGCCGGCATGGTCGCGATTGCCAAACACTTTCCCGGGCATGGTGCAGTCGTTGCCGATTCGCATCACAAATTGCCGGTTGACCGCAGGGAATACGGCGACATTCTTGAGGACATGCAGCCCTACGAGCGGCTTATTGGCCACCGTTTGCTGGCAGGCGTGATGCTGGCGCACGTAGTTTTCGCGCAGACAGACCCGTTACCGGCCGGGTTTTCGAAGTACTGGATTCAGACCCAGTTGCGCGCCCAGTTAAGCTTCGACGGCGCGGTTTTTTGCGATGATCTGAGCATGAAAGCCGCGGCGTCCCTGGGCCCGATGCCGGAGCGAGCGCGGCTGGCACTCGCCGCCGGGTGTGACATGCTGCTGGTCTGCAACGACCGGCCGGGCGCAGCCGCAACCGTCGCAGCGCTGCGCGAGTATTCGAATCCCCTGTCACTCGTGCGCCTGGCGCGTTTGCACGGCACCGGCCAGACGCTGCGCGAAAGCCTGCGGGCGAGTGACGAATGGCAGGCGGCGTCCGCCGGATTCGCGCGCTGGCTGGACCGGCCGCAACTTGAACTGGACGCCTGACCGGCAACGCCGGGGCGGACACGGCAACGTGACGGATCAAGCGACAAACTTCGCCATTATCGCCGGCAGTGGCTTCGAGTCCTTCGCCACGGACACGGCCGGCCAGAGGCTGGAGACTCCCTTCGGCACCCCGTCGGCGGAGATCCGCCAGCTCACCTACGGCAGTTGCCAGGTCAGCTACGTGGCCCGCCACGGTGACGGACGGCATATTCCCGCGCATCGCGTCAACTATCGCGCCAACCTGTCTGCCCTGGCGGGGCTCGGCGTCAGCGCCGTACTGGCGGTCAACACGGTGGGCGTCATCCGCGCGGGCCTCGAGCCGGGCACACTGGCGGTTCCGGCGCAGTTGATCGATTACACGTATGGACGGGATCACAGTATTTACGATGGAAATTCGGCTACGCTCGAGCACGTAGACTTTACCCGGCCATTTTGCGATGACCTGCGGGCCGGACTCCTGCAGGCGGGACGGAGCGCAGGCGTTGCCTGTTTTGACGGCGGTGTCTATGCCGTCACGCAGGGCCCGCGTCTGGAGACGGCGGCAGAGATCGACCGCCTCGAGCGCGATGGCGCCGATTTTGTGGGCATGACGCTGATGCCGGAAGCGGCGATCGCCCGCGAGCTGCGCATGCGCTTTGCCTGCCTCTCGCTGCTGGTGAATCATGCGGCAGGCCGCAGCGAAAAGGGCATCTATGAGGACATCGAGACCAGCATGGAATCGGCCAGGCGGCAGGCACTGCTTGTATTGCAGGCGTTCTTCGACAATCTCCCGTGATACAGGCAAAGGTTACGGGCAGGACGACAGGCCGCTACCGTGACCACGTTGCACAGTGACCTGCTTGCACAGTTGCTCGCGTCCGCATCCGAGCCACTGCTGGTAGCCAGGGTCGACCGGCCGGATTGGCCTGTCGTGCTCAGCAACCCTGCGTTCAACAACCTCGCCGGGACCGTCCAGAGCGATGACCGGCCGCTGGCGGATGTGGTGGAGCAGCTGCTTGGCCGGGAACTCGCGCTGGAAGTAAGCGAGACCGTGCGATCGTCGGCGGAAACCAGCATCCCGGTCGAATGCCAGAATCGCGAATACCTTTTGGTAGTGCTGCAGGTCGTGTCGGCCAGCGAGCCTGACGGCCGGTATTGTGCGTTGTTCTGGCGTGGCGGGTCGCTCGCGATACCGGCCAATGCGGAAATGCGCCAGGCACTGTTGCGGGCCAGGCGGCGGGTGCGCGATCTGTCGCGGGACGACCTCGTAACCATGCTTCTTAACGAGGCGGCATTTCGCGAGGTTCTGGCCCATGACTGGGCTGTGGCGTCGCGTGAGAAGGGCAGCCTGGCTCTCGGCTCATTTGTGCTCGATGATTTTGCCGCGTATGTCGAGGTCTTTGGTCGTCATGCCGCCGATTCATGCCTGCGTCGAGTCGCGCAAGCGTTGCGCCGCCACCTGCGGCGCGCGAGTGACGTGGCCGCGCGCATAACCGTCGGCGAGGGTGAACACCTGGTGGTGCTTTCCCACGCCTCCGATCAAAGCGGACTCGACGCGTTCGCAGGCCGCATTGCGGTTGCGGTGCGCGACCTCGGCATCCACCATCCACGCTCCAAAACGTCACGTTTTGTAACCGTTTCCTGCCGGACGGCACTCGTGCGGCCCGGGGAAGATGATTCGTCAGCGGACAGCTTCCTGGATCGGGTCCTCCAAACCTGACCGGCGGTCGACGATTCGGCCGGTTTCAATGGTTTCTGTGGTCAGTTGCTGCCGAGGGCGGCGTCCTGCACGCTGTCGCGTGACGATTCGCCAGTGTCTGCGCGGGTCACCTTGGCGATCAATCCGAAACGCGGGTGATCGAAGTAGCGAATTTCACCCTGTCGCATGATGCGGTCTTCCGTTATCTGGTAGCGCACCGGCGGCCGGAACAAACCGGTGTTTTCGTCATTCGCCCGGGGGCCAGCGGACGACGATGGTGCCTCGTCGCGTACCGCAGCGAGCGTCAGGTCGATGTTCAGGTGCACGAATCGGCCCTGGTAGAGGGTCACTGTCCCATCCAGTCCGGACGGTGGATTGCCCAGTGCGCGCAATTGCAGCGCCGGAGAACGATCCTTGTCGTGCGTCGTCTGCTGCCAGGCTGTATGCATGATTGGGCGATACGCATCGAGGCTGGCAAGTTTCCTGTAAATGTCCTGCATCTCGTACTGGTCCGATTCGAGGAGCTGCAATTCGATTGCTTCGCGGGTCGGGAGTTCGTCGACGGCGGACGATTGCACTTCGCCGTCAACCGCTTGCCCGGCACTCGCGGGCCAGGTGCGATCATCGAACACTATTGCAGTTTCACCATCGGGTCCCGTGGGCGATCCGCTGTAGGGATCGTCACCAATGAGCGGGGGCTCCGGAGCAAAGAGTTCGCTGCCTGCTGCATCCTGGGACAGGTACGCAAATACGATAAGTTCAACGGTGTAGCGGGCCGCGGGTTTCGGAGCTTCGAGATCGGGTTCAGCAAGCTGCTGGGCCCCGGCGATCAGGGTAAAGCCGAACAGCGCGACGCATGCCGTGAACATCCGGCCGCTCCGACGCTTCGCGACAGGCAGGCGGCCACGGGCAATTTCACGATACGCTTCGATCATCCGGTTGCTGCCTTCAGGGTTTCCGGCTTGCTGGCGAGCCTTTGCAGCAACCGGTGTGTGACGGTGAATCTATCGTCATCACTGGCGCTTGCCAAGCGGAACTGCAGCCGGTCCGCGCCGCGCATTCGGTAGATTTGACTGTCATTCTGTACCAGATCCACGAGAACTGACGGATCAATAGCGGTTTTCTTGCCGAATTGCAGGTAACCACCCGGCGCAGAGACGTCAATTTTATCAATACCAAGTCGAACAGCATCGAGTTTCAGCGCGGCAATGCGCAGGAAGTTCCTGGCTGCAATTGGCAGCAGTCCGAATCGATCGATCAGTTCCACCTGCATTTCACGGAGTTCCTCATGCGTGGTGGCGCCGGCGATTCTCTTGTAAAGCATCAGGCGGAGGTGCACGTCCGGCACATAGTCGTCCGGTAACAAAGCCGCGACGTGCAGGTTGATCTCGACACCGGAATTCAGCGGTTCCAGGAGATCGGCCTTGCGGCCTTCCCGCAGCGAATGCACGGCCCGGTTGAGCAGTTCGGTGTACAACGCAAAGCCGATTTCCTGGATCTGCCCGCTTTGTGTATCGCCGAGCAATTCGCCGGCCCCCCGAATCTCGAGGTCATGCGTTGCCAGGACGAAACCGGAGCCCAGGTCTTCGAGCGAATCGATGGCTTCCAGGCGCTTGATCGCATCGGCAGTCATCGCGGCGCGCGGCGGCGCGACCAGGTAGGCGTAGGCGCGGTGATGCGACCGACCGACACGGCCGCGCAACTGGTGCAATTGCGCCAGCCCGAAACGGTCAGCACGGTTGATGATTATGGTATTGGCAGTCGGCACATCGATGCCACTTTCGATGATGGTCGTGCATAGAAGCACGTTGAAGCGCCGGTGATAGAAGTCCAGCATGACCTGTTCGAGATCCCGTTCCGGCATTTGTCCGTGGCCGATGCGAATGCTGGCCTCCGGAACGAGCTTGTGCAGATGCTCTTCCACGCGTTGTATATCTTCGACACGATTGTGGATGAAATAGACCTGGCCACCGCGCTTGATTTCGCGCAGCAGCGCCTCCCGGATTACCACGTCGTTCCATTCGCTGACAAACGTCTTTACCGACAGCCGCTCCGCCGGAGGAGTCGTAATGAGAGACATTTCGCGCAGTCCGCCAAGCGCCATGTTGAGCGTCCGGGGAATCGGCGTTGCTGTCAGGGTCAGGACATCCACCTCGGCACGCAAAGACTTGATGGCCTCCTTGTGCCGCACGCCGAAGCGATGTTCTTCATCGACAATAACGAGGCCGATACGTTTGAAACTTCGAATATGCTGCAACAATCGATGTGTACCGATTACGACATCGACGGTGCCCGAGCCCATGCCTTCCACGACGCTATCGGCGTCCTTTCGCGAACGAAAGCGCGAGAGAACCTCGATCCGTACCGGCCAGTCGGCGAAGCGATCCTTGAAGGTCTGGCCGTGCTGTTGCGCGAGCAGGGTCGTCGGTACCAGGATCGCCACCTGTCGACCGCCGTGTACGGCGGCGAAGGTTGCGCGCAGTGCTACCTCGGTCTTGCCGAATCCGACATCGCCGCAAACAATGCGATCCATCGGTTTATCGGATGCAAGATCCGCAAGCACCTCGTCTATCGTTCTGGCCTGATCTTCGGTGGGCTCAAACGGAAAGCCGCTTTCGAAAGCATTGTATTCAGCCTCCGGCCAGTGAAACCTGTGACCCGGACGCGCCGCGCGCCGCGCATATACGTCGAGCAATTCGGCAGCAACGTCATGGATCTTGCGGACTGCACGCTGTTTGGCCTTCGCCCATTGATCGGACCCCAGCTTGTGCAACGGCGCGTTTTCCGGTGATGCGCCGGTATAACGGGAGATCAACGCCAGGGAACCGACCGGCACATACAGCTTGTCGCCGTCCGCATATTCCAGATGCAGGAACTCGCCCTTTATGCCCCCGGCCTCAAGGGTGATCAGTCCGCAATAGCGACCAACGCCGTACTCTGCGTGCACCACCGGCGAACCGGCGGACAGGTCGTTGAGTTCACGGATGATCGATTCCGGGTCCCGGTCTGCGCGGCGCCTGCGCGAACGCTGGCGGGGCTTGTCCCCGAATAACTGTTGCTCGGCGATGATGGCGATACCGCTGTCGGGCAGCTCGATGCCGTTCTCCACCGGTGCCACCGCCACGCCGACCGGCGCTGAACCCGTCACGAACGCCGGCCAGCTGTCGAAGCGCGCCACATCGATGCCACGGCCGGACAGTAGTTCCACGATGTGCTCACGCCTGCCCGGCGAATCGCTGGTAAAGAGGATGCGGCCGTCAAAATCCTCGACAAACCGGGACAATGGCGCGGCGGCATCCGCATAACGTGCCTCGATGCGCATTGCCGGAGGCATGCGTGTCGCGACGTTGTGAACGCCATCACCTGCCTGCAGCGATTGCGCCGAGTAGCCGATGCGGTTGAACCCGTCCATGTGCTCTTGCAGTCTTCCTGGCGTATGGAAGCTCTCTGCCGGGTCGAGGACCGGACGTTCCAGGTCAGACTTGCACAATGCATGCCGTTCTTCGATTTCTGACCAGGCGACTTCGAAAATCGATTGCAACCCGTGCGGTGCGAAAATGGCCGTGTTGGCGGGTAAATAATCGAAAAGGGACGCGGTGGATTCGAAGAAAAGCGGCAGGTAATACTCGATGCCGCCGTGGGCTATACCGTCCGACACATCGCGGTAGACGCGCGATTTTGCAGCCTGGCCTTCGAAGCGCGCCCGGTAGCGCCGGCGAAAGCCCGCTATGTCTTCCTTGTCCAGCGGCACTTCGCGTGCCGGCAGGATGTCCAGTACGGCCACGGTTTCCGATGTCAATTGCGTGTCGGGATCGAAATAGCGCAAGGACTCGATGTCATCGGCAAAGAAATCGATGCGCACCGGCGACGTGGATCCCATGGGGTAGATATCGACCAACGAGCCACGGACGGCGATCTCACCGTGTTCATTCACCTGGGGTACACGAAAGTAACCTGCGGCGGTCAGTGAATCGATCAACGTTTGCCGTTCGACCTGCTGCCCGGTCTTGAGTCGCAGCGAGCGTGACGCGACGTAGTCCGTCGGTGCGAGTCTTTGCAACAGGCTTGGCGCCGACGCCACGACGATGCCGGATTTCATGGCCGGCAACGAGGCGAGCACGGACAAGCGCTGCGAAACAATGTCCTGGTGAGGGGAGAAACTGTCCCAGGGCAACGTTTCCCATTCGACGAAATGCCAGACTGGCACGCTGCCCGAGGCAAAGTAGCGAATCTCGGCTTCGACCTGATCAGCATCCCGGGGGTCGGTGGCAAGTACCAGCAACGGGCGCTCTGCAGCTTGCGCAAGCTCAACGGCCGCCAGGGAACGGCTGGCGCCGATCAGCTGACCAAACGATGTAATGCTTTTGTCAGGCCTGTCCGGCCGGGAAATCAACAGCGGGCGACGAATCACAGTGAGAATTGCGTACACATTGCAGGCGAAAGGGCCGGCAATTATCGCACAGTCGAACGGCACACATCGGCGGCGCGTGGCGCCGCTGTCATTCGCTGTGATGCGTCAGGCTGTCAGCGGCGCTTGCTGACGGCGTGTATGACCTTGTCGTATTCGAAAAAAACCACGAACTCGCTGTATTCCCAACTCGAGATAGGAGGATCGCCGACTGCGCCGCGACGCGCGGCCGGGGTGCCGAAACTCTGCTCGACGCGTGCCTGGCTCATGCCCCTTGACGGCTTGCCTGCCTGGTCAAATCGGCTCGCACTGTCGGTTCCCCGCATATCGAGGGTGTCGGCATTGGCCGCCGGCAGGGTCAGACCGCCTAGCAGGAAGATGAGGGCGCAGGCGCTGAACTTGGACATTGAAGCTTCTCCCGGGTGAACAACCCGGCGACTATAGCATTGGCCGCCAGGTGCAAAAACATTGAAATCAACAGGTTTTTTACACTGGCATACTGACTGGCTCGCGGAACTACGTCTCATTATTGCGATGCCGCCGGGCCGGCCGCCCGCCAACGGTTCTGTGGTTTAATGCGGCGCATGATCAGCGCCGTGGAACTTTTCATCGGATTGCGCTACCTGCGAGCCAAGCGGCGCACCCGATTTGTCTCATTCATCACGCTGGTCTCGCTGGCCGGCATCGCTCTCGGTGTGGCGGCGCTGATCGTCATCCTGTCCGTCATGAACGGCTTCGAGGGCGAACTGCGCAGCCGTCTGCTGAGTATGACCGCACACGGTTACATCACCGGTGACGACGGCCGACTCGCCGATTGGCAGACCGTGCGCCCGGAGGTGCTGCAAGTTCCGGGTGTAACAGCCGCGGCCCCGGTGGTGGAAATGGAGGGCATGCTGCGCACCGGTCGCCTCCTGACCGCCGTGCTTGTCAATGGCGTGGTGCCGGAGCTGGAAGCAACCCTTCCGGATGCAAACGTCAATTTCATCGAGGGTGGCCTCGAGACCTTGAAGCCAGGTGCCCGCGGCATCCTGCTCGGTCGTATTCTTGCCTTTGATCTTGGCGTCGACATTGGCGACGGCGTGGTGTTGCTGGTGCCGCGCCCGGTCGGCGACGGCAGTATGGAGCCGGTACTTGAACGATACGTCGTCGGCGGTGTGTTTGAGGCCGGTGTACAGGACCACGACGCGCGGCTGGCGCTGATGCATGCCGAGGACGCGGCCAGGATGATGTCGCTCGGTCCGCTTGTCACGTCGCTGCGGTTTCGAACGGATGACGTGATGGCAGCACCGGCAGTCGCGCGGGCTTTGCAGGCACGATTGGGGGATGGCTTCAGAACCAGCGACTGGACGATCGAAAACGCCAGTTATTTTCGTGCCATTCGTCTCGAGAAGATGATGATGTCGCTGATTCTGTCTTTGATCATCGGCGTCGCTGCTTTCAATATCGTCGCGAGTCTCGTCATGGTAGTTACTGACAAGACCGGCGACATAGCAATCCTGCGCACGCTTGGCATGGGTCCGAACGATGTCGTCCGGGTGTTTTTCATCCAGGGCGCGGCAATCGGCTGGTGCGGCGTGCTACTGGGCGTTCTCACCGGCGTCGTTCTTGCCCTGAATGTTCCCGCGCTGGCGCCCGCACTGGAACGGCTGTTTGGCTTCCAGATCATGCCGGGCGACGTCTACTACGTCAGCCAGATACCATCGATTCTCGAATTCGAGGACGTGGCGTTGATCGGCGTGCTGGCATTCGTATTGACGTCACTGGCAACGCTGTATCCGGCGCGCCGCGCGGCTGCAGTAAATCCGGCCATCGCGCTACGCTACGAATAGGCCGATGCTTTCAGGTTACGAGTTCTGGATGGGCAGCCGCTACGTGCGATCGCGCAGCGGCAATCGTTTCGTGTCGCTGATATCCACGATTTCAATCCTGGGAATTGCCATCGCCGTTGCCGTTCTGATCATTGTGCTCTCGGTGGTCAACGGTTTTGAGCGGGAATTGCGGGAACGCCTTCTTGCCATGACGGCACACGCCAGTATCGAGGATCCGTCAGGTCGCCTGGCCGACTGGCCGGAACGCGCACGGCAGGCCGAGGAACATCCGGCCGTTTACGCGACGGCGCCTTACGTGGACGGTCAGGCATTGCTGGTGCATAACGAACGTTTGAGCGGGGTCGAGTTGCGCGGCATCGAACCGGCGCGGGAAGATGCAGTTTCCGGCATCGGTTCTGTAATGACAGAGGGCGAACTGTCGAGCCTGCAGCCGCTGGGATTCAGCGTCATACTCGGCATCGAACTTGCGCAGGAACTCGGCGCGTCCGTCGGCGACCGTGTGACAGTCACCCTCGCCGAAGGTATTGTGACGCCAGCGGGCGTTCTGCCTCGGACAAAGCGCTTTACTGTCAGCGGGATTTACCGCGTTGGCATGTACGAATTCGATCGTCGCCTCGCATTCATCCATCTCCAGGACGCGCAACGCCTTTATCGCCGCAACGACACCGTGAGTGGAGTCCGGCTCGCCGTTCGCGATATTTATGCAGCACCGGTCATCGTTCGAGAAGTAGCGCTTGCCGCAGGCGGCGGTGTGCTGGTCAGTGACTGGACGCGACGTCACGTCAATTTCTTTCGCTCGATCCAGATTACCAAATCGATTCTGTTCGTTATTCTCCTGATGGTCGTGGCCGTTGCAGCTTTTAATATTGTGTCGACGCTGGTCATGGTTGTGAAAGACAAGCAATCGGACATCGCGATCCTGCGAACAGTTGGTGCGAGGCCGGGTACCATCCTCCGCATATTCATCACTCAGGGCAGCATTGTCGGTGTCGTGGGAACGCTGGCTGGCGTACTGCTCGGCGTTGTATTTACGTTGAATCTGGAGAGCATTGTGGGCTTTGCGGAAGCGACATTCGGCATCAAGTTTCTTGCGGCCGACGTTTACTTCATTAGCGACCTGCCGGCGGAGTTACGGATACGGGATGTATTGCAGATCTCGGGTATTGCGTTGGTCCTGGCCCTGATCTCCACCTTGTATCCGGCCTGGCAGGCGGCGCGCACTTTGCCAGCCGAGGCATTGCGCTATGAATAAATCGCCTGCTTCACATCCTGGCGAGGCGCCGGTTCTTGAGTGTCGCTCCGTCGTGCGCAGGTTTAGCGAGGGCAGCGCGACGCTGGAGGTGCTGAGTGGTGTCGATCTTGAAATCCGCAAAGCGGAGCGCGTCGCCATAATTGGCGCATCCGGGTCGGGCAAGACGACGCTGCTGCAGATCATGGGAGGGCTCGACGATCCGACCTCCGGCGAGGTGCGAGTTGGCGGCGAGTCGATTGCGAATGCCGGCGAGACGGCCAAGGCCCGGCTGCGTAACCGCTTTTTGGGATTCGTCTACCAGTTTCACCACCTGCTGCCGGAGTTTAGCGCGGAAGAGAACGTTGCCATGCCGCTTCTTATCCGCCACATGCCGAAGCAAAAGGCGCTTGCCGAGGCACGAGCATTGCTCGAGCGGGTCGGACTCGGCCAGCGGCTGACGCACAAGCCCGGCGAATTGTCGGGGGGAGAACGCCAACGTGCGGCGGTTGCGCGCGCATTGATCACGAGCCCGGTACTGGTACTCGCCGACGAACCCACCGGTAACCTCGACTCCGGCAACAGCGAGCATGTGCTGGAATTGATGCTGGAGTTGAATCGTGAACTGCGCACCAGCCTGGTCATCGTTACCCATGACCACTCGATTGCGTCGCGCATGGAGCGCGTCCTGGTGCTGCGCGACGGACGGCTCTACGTGCATACCAAGTAATTGCGATGAGTTCATTTCGCCCGTGATACGGGCTCCTACGCGGTTTCTATGACGGTTTCGTATCGATTGCCCCGTTGGAGGCCGTCCTGCGGGCGAATGCGGCAACGACCGGGCCTTTCGCGCGCAAGGCGCGCTCCAACACGTCAGGTCTCATCGTGCTTCGCCTTGCGTTGCTTGCGCCGCTGCCGCAACGCCAGGTAGTCGGCGAGTGAGGCCCGCCACAGCAGGTCGAGGACGACATAACCGACAAGCGCGGCCACGGAACCGAGCAGGATGCAGCCAAGCAGCAACGGCTGCCAGATCGTCAGGAATTGTCCCGTCAGCCAATGAAAGGAAAACTCGAAGCCGAATGGCTGCTGCTGCAGGGCAAGCAATTTCTGACCAAGGCGGTAAGACACAAAAAACATCGGCCCGACCGTTAGCGGATTGCTGACGAAGGTCGTAAGCACTGCGACGGGAATATTGATCCGCAATGCCAGTGCACCGAGTGCCGCGATAAGCATGTGCCCCGGCACGGGCAAAAAAGCGATAAAAAGACCCATCGAGAGCGCCGGAACGACGGTGCGACGGCGAATACTCCACAGACGGGTATCGTGCAACAGGTGATCGAATGGCGCGAAATACCAGCGACCGCGTAAGTGATCGCGTTTCAGCGCAAATTTGCGGAAAAATCGCCTTGGCATAGCTGCTTGGATTCGCTTCTATCTCGAATGTTGCCGAAAACTCGCCCCGGACATCTTAACGACAAACCGCAGGGAAGCGGAAAATGCTGCAAATTTGCCTGGCATTGCTGGCAGGTGCCTATGCATTGCAGTTGTTCACGTCCCTGCCTCCTTCAGGGTTAGTGCTTGTCGTCGTTACCGTTGCCGCATTCTGCATAATAATTCGCCCATTGCGACTGGTTGGGTGCGTGCTTATCGGTTTCTGTGTTGCGTGGCACGCTTCCACAAAACTGCTGGATGATCGACTGCCGGACGAATTGCAAGGCAGCACCGTCGAGATCACGGGACGTGTCCTGGGGTTCCCCGAACAACGTGGCGAGTCATTGCGTTTCGTGCTGAAGACCAGCGATTCCGACCGACTGCCATCCCGAGTCCGACTGGCCTGGTACGACGTCGCGGACCAGCCTGCGATCGGCGAAACGTGGCGCCTGAAGGTGCGCCTGCGGCAACCGCGTGGCTTTGCCAATCCGGTGGGTTTCGATTACGAGCAGTGGTTGTTCCGGCAAGGTATCGGAGCAACCGGCTACGTGGTTCAGCATCCGGAGAATGGAATGCTGGAGGAAGTGCCGATTGCGAAGTTCGCCGTACTGCGGCGTTCGATGGCGGCACGCATCGCCTCGGTCGCAGGGGACAACGATGCTGCCGCGGTTTTGCTCGCCATAACCGTCGGGGCGCGGCACCTTATCAGCCAGCAACAGTGGGAACACTACGCAATCACGGGGACGAGTCACCTGATGGCGATATCCGGATTGCATATCGGGCTCGCCGCCGGTGGTGCGTTTCTCCTGTTCTGGATCGGCCTGGCGCCGTTCTGTCGCTGGGCAAACCTGCGGGATCGTGCCGCACTCCTGGCGGCGCTGGTTGCTGTCGGGTATGCGGCTGTTTCCGGATTTGCGGTGCCGGCCCAGCGGGCCATGCTGATGGCGTTGCTGGTCATGGCGGCGAGCCTTGTGCGCCGCCAGACTCAACCCGGGAATGTGCTGGCTGCTGCCGCCATGGTCGTTTTCCTCACGGAGCCGATCGCCATTTTGTCCCCCGGCTTCAAACTGTCGTTTGCGGCCGTTGCGATTCTTCTTTGGTCGGCGCGCCAGCGACGCTTCACGGTTCCCGGGCAACCGGCGTTTGGTCGCCAGCTGCTGGAGGGCATGAAGCGATTGCCACCGTTGCAACTGACACTTCTTTTTGGCCTGTTTCCGATGACCGCCCTGATTTTCGGTCGCGCCGCATGGCTTGCACCGCTGGTCAATCTTCTTGTGTTGCCGGTTTTCAACCTGCTGACGGTACCGACAGCCTTGCTGGGCTTGCTGCTGGACGGGCCGTTACGCACGCTCGGAGACGGCTTGCTGCGGGTGTCGTGGTTGAGTGTCAGGGGAATGCTGTGGCTGATCAGCAGCGTGGCCAGCTGGCATCCGGCACGTATCGACATCGCCACGGCCAGTCCCTTGCTCATGCCGGTCGTGTTCGCTGCGGCGTTGTGGGCGATACTGCCGCCAGGTTGGCCCGGTCGCAAAGTCGCGTGGATTGCGGCACTTTGTGCGGTTTTGTTGCGGCCCCCAGCGGTACCACCAGGCTGCCTTGAACTTGCGGTGCTGGACGTCGGGCAGGGCCAGGCGATGGTCTTGCGTACGCAGCGACGCAACCTCGTAATCGATACGGGTCCGGCGTTTCGCAGCGGGGGCGACACCGGTCAGCTTGTGCTGGCGCCTTACCTGCGTACGCTCGGAATCAGGCGTATCGACTTGCTGTTGATCAGTCACGGCGACCTGGATCATGCCGGCGGTGCTGCCTCGCTGGCGCAAAGTACCGGAATAGCGCAGGTGATGAGCGGCGACTACCTGGACCGGATGGCGGGGCCACAACTGCGGTGCCGGCGGGGACAGGCGTGGCTCTGGGACGGGGTACAGTTTGCGATCCTGCATCCGGCGCACGATACAAAGGGGAGACGCAACGACGGTTCCTGCGTCGTCGAGGCGACCGTTGGTACCTACCGGGTGCTGCTGACCGGCGATATCGAGTCCGCTGCGGAGAACGAATTGCTGGCAACGTCGTCATTGTCTCCGGTCAACCTCGTTGTGGTGCCCCACCATGGCAGTCGCACGTCTTCGGGTGCGCACTTCGTTAAGCGACTGAGCCCGGAGGTCGCCATCGTCTCCGCCGGGTTTGGAAATCGCTGGGGTTTTCCAGACGAGGAGGTGGTGCGACGGTGGCAGGCGGCAGGTGCGAAGGTACTCACTACGGCGACTTCCGGCGCCATCAGCTACCGACTTTGCGCGTCTACCGGTTTGCACGCTATTGGCGAATACCGGGTGGATGTGCGACGTTACTGGCACGACACAGCGGGTCAATGAGGGTAAATGCACAGCTGCCCCGAGAATTTTCGCGTCGGGCGCTGTATATTTCGATTTTCACTGGGTCTCGTCGATGGTTGAAATCGTAAAAGCCGGCGGCTGGCTGATGGCGCCGATCATCCTTTGCGCGATTATCGCGATGGGTATCATTCTTGAGCGCTTCTGGACGCTGCAGCAAAAGCGCGTCATTCCGGAAGATCTCACCAGCAAGGTTTGGGGCTGGGTCAAGAAAGACGCGCTTGATCAACGCCAGATACAGACCTTGCACCAGGGTTCTCCGCTCGGCCAGATCCTGGCCGCGGGTCTCGTCAACCGCAACCGCGAACGAGCGGTGATGAAAGACAGCATCGAAGACACGGGACGCCACGTCGTGCACGAACTCGAGCGCTACCTGGATACGCTCGGCACAGTCGCTGCGATTACTCCGCTGCTGGGTTTGCTCGGCACCGTAATCGGCATGGTGAAGGTATTTACCGCCATCACCACGCACGGTGTCGGCAACCCGACGGTGCTCGCCGGCGGTATTGCCGAAGCCCTCATTACCACCGCAGCAGGACTGACCGTCGCCATACCGGCCCTGATCGGTTATCGCTATTACCGTAGTCGCGTGGATTCACTGGTCGTTAACATGGAAAAAGAGGCGATCAAACTGGTTGAAGCGCTGCATCGCCGTCAATCCTCCGGAGGCAGCGATTCGTGAAGCTGAGTCTCCGTCCGAAAGCGGAACCGGATGTCAACCTGACATCGCTGATCGATGTCGTTCTGCTGTTGCTGATCTTTTTCATGATTTCGACGAGTTTTGTCAAGCAGTCGCAGATTTCCATCCGTTTGCCGGAGGCTGACAGTACCGCGATTGTCGAGGAGACACCCGAGCAGCTTGAAATCATGATTACGGAGCAGGGGACCTTCCTCGTCAACGGACGGGAGCTGATCAACAACCGGCCTGAAACTATTCGCAACGCCCTGCAGAAAATTGCAGGCGGCAACACCAATCTGCCTTTGACGATCAGTGCCGATGCCAATGCTCGTCATCAGCACGTTGTTACGGCGATGGATGTTGCCGGCCGGCTAGGCTTCGTACAAATCAGTATTGCTACCGTCAACGATCCCGCTACCAACGACCGCGTTGCGCAGTGAGCAAGCTCGATCGGCACGCAGTACGGGTTTACGGACGGCTGTGGCAATACGTTATCCCGCATCGAGTGGTCGGTGCCATCGCTATCGTCGCCATGACGGCGACGGCGATCGTCGAGGCAGGGCTGGTGACGCTCCTGCAACCATTGACCGACGACGCGCTGGTCGGCCGCAACCTGGAAGCGGCGCAATGGCTGCCATTCGCATTCGTCGCCATATTCATCGCTCGCGGGCTGGCCGGATTCGGCACGGAAATGTCGCTGGGCTGGATTGGGCGATCGGTCATCAGCTCCCTGCGTCGGGACGTATTCAGGAAATATCTCACGCTGCCGTCCCGCTTCTTCGAGACACATTCGACCGGTCCGTTACTATCCCGCATGACTTACAACGTCGAGATGGTCGCGGAATCGGTTACCAGTGTTGTGACCATTCTGGTACGCGACCTGTTAACGGTTTTCGCGGCCATTGCAGTGATGCTCTACCAGAGTGCGCGACTTTTCGTTTTTGTGGCAATTCTGTTGCCAATCATTGCCATACTCATTCAGGCCCTGGGCAAAGCGTTTCGACGTTACAGCGGGCGCATCCAGGATTCGGTCGGCGAAGTGACGCATGTTTCGGAGGAAGTACTTACGGGCAATCGCGTTGTCAGGATTTTCGGCGGGTACGAGTATGAAAAGGAACGACTCGACGAGGTAGACGAGCGCAATCGCAAGCAGAACCTGAAACTTATTCGCTCGCGCTCGATGGGCGTTGCAGTGACCCAGATTATTTTTGGTTTTGGAGTGGCCGGTGTTATCTACGTCGCCAGCGTCGAGTCTGTTGAAGGCAACCTGACTCCTGGAAATTTTATCGCATTTTTCGGCGCAATGATGCTGATGCTGCAGCCACTACGTCGTATTACGAACGTCAACGCAACGCTGCAACGCGGTATCGCCGCAGGAGACAGCCTTTTTCGCATTATCGATGAACCGGATGAGGTCGATGCGGGTAACTATCGGACGGACCGGGTCAAAGGTAAGGTCGAGTATCGAAACGTATGCTTCTCCTACGACGATGACAAAGGCCCGGTGCTGGACGGCCTGTCACTGACGATAGAGGCAGGAAAATCCCTGGCAATCGTTGGTCATTCGGGTAGCGGCAAATCAACCCTCATAAGTCTCTTGCCGCGCTTCTATGATGTTACGTCGGGCGACATCCTGCTTGATGGGGTGCCGATTCGCGACTATTCCCTGGATAATCTGCGTTCCCAGATAAGCCTGGTGAGCCAGGACGTCGTCCTGTTCAATGATACGATCGCCCGCAATCTCGCCTACGGACAGCTGCGTGAGTGCAGTCAGGCGGACATACTCAAAGCTGCGCAAGCCGCCAATCTGATGGACTTCATTGCTGAACTGCCCGAAGGGCTTGAAACCGTGGTCGGCAACCGGGGCGTATTGCTGTCGGGCGGCCAGCGGCAACGGATCGCGATAGGTCGTGCGCTCCTGAAGAATGCTCCGGTGCTGATCCTGGACGAGGCAACGTCATCGCTGGATTCGCATTCGGAACGACGCATCCAGGAAGCACTCGAAACGCTCATGCATAATCGTACGACGCTGGTCATTGCGCACCGGCTTTCGACCGTGGAAAGCGCCGATTGCATCATTGTGCTGGACGGTGGCCGTATCGTCGAGTCGGGAACGCATAGTGAGTTGCTTGCTTCGGAGGGGCATTACGCTGCCCTTTACCGCTTGCAGTTCAATGCAAGCGCTGTCCCGGTACCGCCAGCGTGACAGCCGAACTCAGTCTGGTCGACCGGATATGGTACGGCCACTCGCACTGGCGCTGGCCGCTTATGCCTTTCAGTGGTCTTTTCGGGTTGCTTTCTGCGGCACGGCGCAAGCTCTACGAAAACGGGATCTGGCGCTCCGTCGATATCGGCCATCCGGTGCTGGTTGTCGGCAACATCACGGTTGGCGGCACCGGCAAGACACCTGTCACCCTGTGGCTTGCGGAACGGCTGAAAGACTATGGCATGCGTCCGGGGATCGTCAGCCGCGGCTACCGTGGCCGCCTTGGCCCGCAACCCGTTCGTGTAATGCCCGATAGCGATCCGGCCATCGTCGGTGACGAAGCCTTGCTCATGGAGCGGCGACAGATTTGCCCGGTCGTCGTGCATCCGGACCGGGTGGCGGCTGCCCGATTGCTGCTGCAACTTGATTGCAATGTCATAGTCGCCGACGACGGCTTGCAACATTTTCGCCTCGATCGACTGCACGAGGTAGCCGTCCTGGATGGTGCGCGCGGATTCGGCAACGGTTGCCTGTTGCCGGCCGGTCCCCTCCGGGAGACGGCCGCTCGCCTGTCGACGGTCGATCGGATACTCGTTCAGCAAGAAGGAGGGCGACACTCAGTGCCAGCCGAACTGCCGGGCAACGTGCCAGTGGCCAGTTTCGAGCTGGTTCCCGCCGAAGTCCTGAATCTCGTCGATTTGCGGCGCGTCTCGCTGGATGACTTCCGGGGTCGCAAAGTCCACGCGGTCGCCGCTATCGGCAATCCCGGTCGTTTTTTTCGCCTGCTGCAAAATGCGGGCATCGATGTGATACCGCATGCCCACAGGGATCACGCGGCGCTTAAGGAGAGCGACTTTCGATTTGATGACGGACTCGACGTATTGATGACGGAGAAGGATGCAGTGAAGGCGCGCGGAGCGGCAACGAGCAATTGCTGGTACGTAACGGTTAATGTGCAGTTCTCGGATGGCGATACGCTGGAGTGGCTGGATGAAGTCTATCGAGAAATGACCGGCCGCGAGGCGACGATCAGGGCATGAGTGGCTTTGTAGTGGTCATACCGGCCCGGTACGCATCGGTGCGACTGCCCGGCAAGCCGTTGCGCAGGATCGGCGGCAAGCCGATGTTGCAACACGTTCACGAGCGCGCGCAGGAAAGTGCAGCCGATGAAGTGATCGTAGCGACTGATGATGCGCGCATCGCACAGGCCGCTGAGAAATTCGGCGCCCATGTGTGTATGACGTCCGGTGAGCATCAATCGGGCACTGAACGCCTCGCGGAAGTAGCCCGCATCAATGGGTGGCCGGAGGACCGCGTGGTCGTCAACCTGCAAGGAGATGAGCCGCTAATGCCGCCGGAGCTGATAGCGCAGTGTGCCGCATTGCTGGAATCCGGCGATGCCGACCTGGCGACCCTGGCGTCACCCTTCGAGTCCCGCGACGAGTTCGACGATCCGAACGTTGTAAAAGTGATTGTCGATGCATCGGGTCACGCCATTTATTTCAGTCGTGCGGCTATCCCGTACTCGCGCAATGCCGATACGCGGGAGCTGGCGATGCAATGCGCATTGCGGCACCACGGGATTTACGCCTATCGTGCGGGTGTGCTGTTGCGCATTGTTGGCGCCGCCCGTTCCCCGCTCGAAGCGTGCGAGCAACTCGAGCAATTGCGGGCGCTTGCGATGGGGCTGTCCATTCGTGTCGGCCGGCCGTCACGGCGGCCGGGGCCGGGTGTCGATACCGAGGAGGACCTGGTGCGGGTTTCAGCGCTTCTCGGCGTCTAACAGGACAGACCGCGTAGCGGACGACGGTGTGGCGCAAATTGTTCAAGGGGCCTCCAGTAAGCCGGGCGGTACCGCAAGCGGACCGGACAGTGTCTCGAGAAAAGTTTCAAGCTGTTGCAGTTCGTGCCGGCTCAGTCGTAGTGGCTCGGCTTCGTTATGGCCGATCATGGCGAGCGGGGCACGATTGTAGTGCTCGAGTACGGCAGCGAGCGTCGGCAGCTGTCCTTTGTGCATATACGGTCCGGTACGATCAAGGTCGCGCAATGTGGGCGTGCGCATAGCACCGAGGAGTTCCTTTCCGCTGCGTGCAAAACGCAGTTCCGGACAGTGCCTTGCCGGGTCATCGCTGAATTCGCCGAGACAATTGAAGCGGTCAAGCATCACGTGTCGCAACCCGTCAGCACGTCCGCGATCCGGCAGCTCCCCGGGGAATGACAGAACTCCGGTATTGTGAAACTCATTGTTCGTGAACAGGGGGCCGTTATGGCATTCGATGCAGCGAGCTTTGTCGATGAACAAGCGCAGGCCCCATACTTCGTCGTCCGTGAACGCATCGTCCTGAAGCGCTGTGTCGCCATCGATCACGGCGCCAACATAAGTGTCGAAGCGTGAGGCGCCGGGCACGAGCAAACGCTGATAGGCTGCGAGCGCTTTGCCGACATTCGAAAAAATTTCGTCAACGATCCGGCGATCTGCTGCGGACATTGAGTTCCACGCCGCAACTTCCGCATCGTTGCCTTCTGGCATCGCAGCTTCTTTGAATCGACTGGTATCCGCAAGGTCGGGTAACGCTCCGAACAGGGTTTCGTAGGTCGTGCGATAAGTCGGATCGAGCGCCATCAGTCGTGCGTATTGCATCCGGTTACCGCCGTGTTCGGCGACATCTTCAAGCGGGGATAGTGCCTGTGACCAAAGGCTGTCCCTGCGACCGTCCCAGTACTGCCAGGGACTGTAAGCGGCACCGACCATGCTGCGTGTATTACGTGCCGACTCTCCGAGCGCCCGGCCCCTGGCCCGTCCGTCGGTAAAAGCGCGCTCGGGCTGATGGCAGGTTGCACACGAAATAGCACCGTTGGCACTCAGCCGTGGATCGAAAAAGAGCCGCCAACCGAAGTTTGCTGCACGCGGATCGGCGGCAACCGCATTCGATGTTTGATCGGGCAGGTCGGGCAGGCTGTCGATCCACAAGGACTGCAGCAGCACTATTTCGGCGTCACTCCAGGCAGGCGGCGGCGCCGTACGTTGCAACCAAACGGTAGCAAACACCAACGCGCAGGCCAGTGCTGCCAGAAGCCATGCCTGTGCTCTTGTCATAGCGTCAGTGAGATGACGACCGCGTCCTGCTTACCGAGTGCGTCGATCGTGACCTGGATTTCCCAGGCGCCAGGCATATGAAAGCGCATCCCTTCCAGAAGATATTTGCCGTCGCCGAGATAACGGGTAACGCGGGGTCGCGTCGGCAGGCCATGGTCGTGTTCGGGCATGCCGCCCTGGATCGTAAGCCCGGCATCCGCAACCGGGGTTCCTTCGTTCGTTGCAATGTACAAGATCCAGTTGTGTATCTGGTTTATGGTCAGCGGTTCCAGGTTGCTCGAATAGCTGATCTGCAGATCGCCACTGCGCGAGGTCCAGGGCCCAATTGTTGAGCCTGACACCTGCGCACTGGCGGGTGGCAGGTGGAAAAAGAGCAGAAATGCCAGGAAGTACGCGGCGAGCGCAATCGCGCTGCCGCCATTCACAGCGCGTTCCGACATCCGCGGAGGCTCGTATAGTTTTTCAGGCATGTCTTTTCTGCCCACCCGGAATCACTTGCAAGCGCGGGGGACGAGGCTTGCGTGGTCGTGAGAACCAGCCGTTCATGCGCAGATAGTTGAGGTGCAACGCGATCACGGCGAGGAGGAAATGCGGCCAGTAGCCGAAACCGGTGAAGCCGACATCGAAGGGAAATACGGCTGTATACACTTTCTGGTTGTCGGCCTGCCGGACTGTGACGATTCCGACGAATTTGCCTGCCGATTCGAAATGATGTAGCACCGTGAATACGTCCGCCTGGATCGCGGCCGGGTGGTGAAAAACCGTGATCTCGTCCAGATCGCGAATTTGCTCGATGTCGTGCAAACGGGTGAAGCGTCCCTGACCGGTCACGTTGCGAACGATGCGAAAGTCGATTGGTACTTCACTGAGGCCGCTGTGCACGTATTCCATGACGAAAATACTTTCGCCCGCCGTCGGCAAGTCCTCACAATACTCCCGGTGCTGTCTTTCCCGCGGCAGGTAGATCTTGAAGTGTGCCTTGTAGTAGCCGATCTCGATGATGCAGAGATCATCGTCGGCTGCAACGCTGCCATGCGCCGCCGCCGATTCTGTCAGCAGCAGACAAAATAGCAGCGACCAATACCGGACCTGCAAGACGGGGAAACGAACCTGCATGCAGGCCATTCTACAAGACAGCGCAGCCACTGGCAGGATGTGTATGCGGGCGGCAGTGCGCGCTACACGTTGCCGCCGCGACCTCTTACAATAGCGAGCGCAATCTGCCCCGGAATTCCAACCAGGAATGCCCTTGCAGCAGGATCCACTCGCGCGCCGTGCGGCGTGTTTCGGCCTGCCGGCCGCGGCGTCGTCCGGACCTCGTCAGACTTATTTTATCGGCTTTTCCGGCGCACTTATGCGCCACGATTTCGCGTCTTCCGAGGCACTGCGCCGTGAACGTGCTAAAGTTTCCTGCCCGGTTCCGGAGAGATAATGAAGATCAAACATTGGGTTAGCGCTCTGGCGTCCGCCGCCTTTTTGTGCGGTCCTGTCACGGCGCAGGACCGCATCAGTGACGGGCAAGTCGACGAGATCATCGTTTCGTCGCCGCGGGTCGAGACGGATCTCATGCGCGTTCCCGGTGCGATCAGCCTGATAACCGAAGAAGATATACAGCGCGGCCAGCAGCAACTCACGCTTGATGAGTCGCTCGTTCGAGTACCCGGCGTGTTCCTGCAAAATCGTCACAATTTCTCGCAGGCGCTGCGGATTTCCATCAGGGGCTTCGGCGCGCGTTCGCCATTCGGCATTCGCGGCATCAAGCTGATGGTCGACGGCGTACCCGCTACCCTCCCGGATGGCCAGGGAAACGTCGATGAAATCGACCTCGGCTCAACCCGGAACATCGAGGTCATTCGTGGTCCGGCTTCCTCACTGTACGGCTCCGCCTCCGCGGGCGTCATCAGCGTTTTTACCGAGGACGGGCCGGAGACGCCCTTCGCGCAGGCGCGTGTCTCCGCAGGTGAATTCGGTTATCGGCAGTATCAACTCAAGGCGGGTGGCGAAGCCGGGCGACTGAACTACATCGCAAGCGCATCGCTGCTGGATCTGGACGGCTACCGCGAGAATTCCTACATCGAGCGCCGTGTGTTCAACAGCAAGCTGAAGTTCGATATCAATTCGCACTCCGATCTCACTGCCACGTTGAATGTGCTGGACATTCCGAAAATGGGCGACCCCGGGGCATTGACCGCTGCAGAGGTTACATCGAATCGCGGAGCGGCGAATCCCGGCAGCGTGAACTTCGATGGCAGCGAAGGGCGTACGCAACAGCGGCTCGGCCTCGTATACCGCAATGCGTTCGGCGAGCACCATGAATTCACGTTACGCAGCTATTTCACGTGGCTCGACTTCCAGAACAAGTTGCCGTTCCCGGGATCCGTCGAACTCAGCAACGGCGGACAGGTCGAGTTCGACCGGTTCTTTGCAGGTTTCGGCGGCCAATACACCTATTCGGGTGACGTCCTCGGCCGTAGCATGCGCTTCATCGTCGGGATCGACAGGGAGCTGCAGGACGATGACCGTCGCCGTTACCAGAATTTCGCGGGAGGAGCACGCGGCGCCCTGACATTCGACCAGCGCGAGGAGGTCTCCAGCACCGGCCTGTACGTGCAGAACGAGTTCGCCGTCACCAATACACTCGAACTGACGCTCGGTCTGCGCTACGACGAGGTCGGGTTCGACGTTACGGACCGATTCCTGCTCAATAACTCCGGTGATGACTCGGGCCGTAGCCGCTTCGACGAGGTAAGCCCCAGGGTCGGACTGCTCTGGCAACCGACCAGCTATGCCAATGTGTATATGGCTTATTCGACCGCGTTCGAGACGCCTACCACAACGGAGTTCGCAAACCCCGGTGGCGGTGGATTCAATCCCGGACTGCGCAACCAGACGGCGACGAGTTACGAACTGGGCGTGAAGGGCGCAATTTCCGAGCCACTTTCGCTCAGTTACGACATTGCGGCGTTTCGGGTTTTCATCGACGACGAACTGGTGCCGTTCGAGGCGGACGGCTTCACCGGACGAACCTTTTTCCAGAATGCCGCGGAGTCGATACGCGCCGGCTTCGAAGCGGGATTGTCGGCACAGCTGCTGGACAATCTGAGTGCGAGTGCGAGCTACACTCATATAGACGCCGAATTCGACCAATTTCAGACCGCCACGCAGAATTTCGACGGCAACCGGGTGCCCGGTGTGCCGGCCGACCAGTTTTATGCGGAATTGAATTACGCCGATCCGCGCGGCTGGTTCGCGGTCGTGGACCTGCTCAAGGTGGGCCGGTTCTTCGCCGACAACGCGAATCTCGTGGTAACGGACTCGTACCGTGTCAGTACTTTGCGGCTGGGTTACGAGAGCGTGCTGGGCAACTGGGAGTTGTCACCGTTTGTCGGTATCAACAATCTGTTTGACGAGGAGTACCACTCCAACGTGCGCATCAATGCAACCTTCGGCCGCTTTTTCGAGCCGGCGCCGGGTCGCAACATCTACGGCGGCATGTCCGTGCGATACAGCTTTCAATAGCTCCGTTGACCTCGGCAATAAGCGCTTCCCGTTTTTTCGCGACGGCCTGACTACGGTCCTCCAGCAGGCTGGTGTGTCAATGGCGCACAGGACACAATCAAAAAGGCCGGGTCGGGATGTTATGATTTGAACCTCCGGACGCACAGGTCATCGAATATTTGCTTATGAATTCAGACAAGAAGGTCAGTGTGCTTTTCGTGTGCATGGGCAATATTTGCAGGTCACCGACGGCCGAGGGGGTATTTCGCAAAGTGGTCACAGATGCTGGCCTGGCCGATCGCATCCGGGTCGATTCGGCAGGCACGCACGCCTACCACGTCGGCGAAGCGCCGGATCGGCGCGCGCAGGCTGCGGCGAGTCGCCGCGGTGTTGTACTGGCTGATATTCGTGCGCGGCGCTTTCGCGACGAAGATTTCGACGAGTTCGATTACATATTGGCAATGGATCGTGACAATCTGGAAGAACTGCAGCAGCGGGTGCCTGAACGAGTCGTCGGCGGCCTGCATCTTTTCCTGGAATTCGCCGGGCACGATCGTGCAGTCGAGGTACCGGACCCGTACTACGGGGGCGCATCCGGTTTCGAGTTGGTGCTGGACCTTGTCGAGAGCGGGTCGCGCGGTTTGCTGAACCGAATTCGCGCAGAACGTGCCTGAACGCGACTGACACGGGGCATCTTCTACTCGTTCAATCGCAGGAGTTCTTGTCCGGCTTGTCGCTGCCGACCGGTTGATCGAGAACCGCCGGGGGTGCATCCCACGGCAACAGGCGAGCCGGTGATTTTTCCCTGCTGTCGACCTCGGGCTGTTTGCCACCCTGGGTATCGGATCGTGCTGCAGGGGGTTGGCTGCTGCCGTTGCCTGCTGTCTCCCGCGGCTGCCGATCGGCTACAGGCTGCGGTTCGGGTGGCGACCTGAAAACAGGTTCGATGGGCTGCGTGATTTCAGCGTTCGGCCTGACCGCTCGAATCAGTTCCGCCGGGCCGCTGTCCACCGCCTGCGAATGGCTCGATTCGTCGCGTTGAGGCGCCCGCGGTGTCGCCGGTGCTACCGAAGGTTCGCTGTTCGATGGCTCGCTGACTGCGGGAGCCACGTCCGCAAAGGCTTCGGGGGACCGGGCGGACGATGCCGTGACGACGGCAGCAGCAACGGGCGCAATCGCTGCGCCGGTTTCGTTGTCTCGAGAAGCTCCCGGTGCTTCTTCGACGACAGAATCCGGCCTTGTGCGCGGCGGATTACGGCGTCGGGGCGCACGCTCCTGGTTGCCGTTTGCCTCAACTCGAGCATGCCCGGAATCCTGTTCGCTCGTCTGTCCGTGGTCGGCGGAAGTCGCCGTATCGCCGTTCCCGGAGGCACGCTTGCGGCGTCGCCCACCGCGGCTGCGACGTTTGCCCGCAGGCTTTGGTTTCTCATCACGATCATTCCTGCGATTGTCCGCGTTGCCGCCTGCCTGCTTTTCAGTCGGATGGGCCACGCGCTTTTCAGACTGCGTTCCGTTGCTTTGGGACGGAGCTTCGTTGGACGGCTGGCGAGTGTCGCGCCGCTTGGTGGACTTCTGCGGGCGAGCCCGGCGTTTGTCGCCACCACGTGATGGCTCTGTGCGGCGACGACCTCGTTGCCCGCCGCGACTGTCCGCTTTACCGGACGGCCGCTGCCGCGAATTCGAATCGTCGGTTGCCGCAGGTGCCGTTCTGGCGAACAGTCCGAAAAGGCGAGCCAGAAGGCCAGGCTGCGGTGCCGGTTCCGCGATGGGGCGTTGCGGCGCCGGGGTCGGCGGGGTCATGGTGGCAACTGCAGCGGTTTCCGCAACCTTCTTGTCCTGCGCGAGTAAACCGACGTCGGGTTCCTCATCGGTATCGGCCAGGGTATAGCTGTAGCCGGTGTTCTCCGGCAGCTCGACCTGGTCGTCACGGACCCGGCGAATCTGGTAGTGCGGCGTTTCAAGTGCCGAATTCGCGACCAGAATCACCTGGGTATCATTGCGCGTCTCGAGGCTCTGTACCCAGTCCCGCTTCTCATTCAACAGGTAAGTGGCAACTTCGACCGGGAGCTGGGCGATGACCTTGGCAGTCCGTTCCTTGCGAGCCTCTTCTCCGATGATTCTCAGGATGGCAAGGGCGAGCGATTCGACACTGCGGATATTGCCAATGCCTGAGCAACGCGGGCAGGTCATGTAGCTCGATTCGCCGAGCGACGGACGGAGACGCTGTCGTGACATTTCCAGCAATCCGAAACGCGATATCTTGCCGATCTGCACACGCGCACGATCCTGTCGCACCGCATCTCGCAAACGGTTTTCGACATCGCGCTGGTTCTTTTGCGGGCCCATGTCGATGAAATCGATGACGACCAGCCCACCCAGGTCACGCAAACGCAGCTGTCGGCCGATTTCGTCCGCCGCTTCGAGATTGGTATTCAACGCAGTCGCTTCGATATCCCCGCCTTTGGTCGCGCGTGCCGAGTTGATATCGATCGATACGAGTGCCTCGGTATGATCGATCACAAGGCTGCCGCCAGAGGGCAGGTTGACCGAATGCGCGAACGCCGATTCGATCTGTGTTTCTATCTGGTAGCGCGTAAACAGCGGTACCGCATCGTCGTACAGCTTCAACTTGCGCAGATTTTGCGGCATCACCTGTTCGACGAATTCGCGAGCCTCCTCGTAGGTCTTGGCGTCATCGATGAGGATTTCGCCGATTTCGTTGCTGAGGTAGTCGCGCAGCGCACGAATGACCGCGTTGCTTTCGCGGTAAATGAGAAACGGCGACGGTCGTTCTACGACCACCTTCTTGATCGCTTCCCAAACGGACAGGAGAT
>CAYVLL010000004.1:0-38054 GCA_964452235.1 uncultured Woeseiaceae bacterium | reverse complement strand
ACCATGATCACATGGTGTGTGTCGAGACCGGCGACGTCGTGGAATTCAGGAACGACGAGATCGAGCGCTTGCAAAAGGAAATTGCCAGAAAGCACAACTACGAATTGATCGATCACAGCCTGGTACTTTACGTCCGCCCGGCCACGAAAAAGACGGACTGATCGATTCTTCGCGAGAGCCGGTCAGCCCTGTTTCCGGCTGCTGGACGCTGCTCTGGACTTGAGTTGACGGCCCTTGCGTTTTCCCAGGCTTCGCATCTCGGCTGCATGCCGGCGTGTGTGCTCCGTAATCTCGACGCCACCCAGCATTCGCGCCAGTTCTTCGATCCGTTGTTCTTCGCTCATCCGGTTGATCTCTGTACGCGTCGTCTTGCCGTCGCTGCGCTTGACAACCTGGAAATGATTGTCGGCAAGACTCGCTACCTGTGGCAGGTGAGTGACGCACAGCACCTGGCGATTGGCGCCAAGCTCTTTGAGCCGCCGGCCTACCATCTCAGCGACGCCGCCGCCGACACCGCTGTCGACTTCGTCGAAGATCATCGTGGGTATGGAACTGCCGTCGCTGGCAATAACCTGGATCGCGAGACTCATGCGCGACAACTCGCCGCCCGAGGCGACTTTTGACAACGGCATGGGAGGTTGTCCGGCGTTGGCGCTGATGCGGTATTCAATGTCGTCGAGTCCCCATGGCCTCGCGTTATCCGGGCCCCGCCGGGTAATGGCGATGTCGAAACGGCCGTCCGGCATCCCGAGGCCCTGCATGGCGGTGCTGACGTCGTCTGCAAATGCGGCTGCGGCCGCCTGCCGCGCTTCCGAAAGCGACCGGGCACGGCTCAGGTAAAGAGCAGCCGCGTCGTCGGTTTGTCGCGCGAGGCGCGTGCCGATAGCTTCCGCGTTGTTCAGGTCCTCAAGCTGTCGCGACAGCGACGAATGCAGCTGCGGCAGTGCGTCAGGGTCGACACGGTGCTTGCGGGCAACGCTGCCGATTGCATCCAGGCGTTCCTCGATCCGGTCCTGTCGCGTCGGGTCGAGGTCCAGCGACTCGCGATAGCGGTGCAGGGCATCTGCCGCCTCGGCGACCTGAATCGACGCTTCATCCAGCATCGACTTAACGGGTTGCAACCCGGCATCGATGCCACTTGCGGCTTCGAGGTGTTGGCACGCTTCGGCGAGTAACGATTGAGCGTTCGCATTTTCGTCGTCAAAGATGGCCTGCAATGCCTGCGACACGCCGTCGACCAGTTGTCCGCTCATGCGCAGGCGTTGGCGCTCCGCGAGCAGGGATTCATATTCGTCTGCCTTGAGGTCGAGCGCTTCCAGTTCGCGGCATTGAAATTCAAGCAATTCAAGGCGCGCTGACCTGTCTTTTTCGGCGTTTTGCAGGTCCCGAAGCCGTCCAGCCAGCACCTGCCATTCGGTGAACGCGTCAGCACAGTCAGCACGCTGCGAGTCGAGATTGCCGAAGTGATCCACCAGTTCCCGCTGCACACTGCGTCGCCCGAGCGACTGATGAAAATGTTGGCCATGGATATCAAGCAATTGTTCACCGAGATCTTTCAGGTTTTGCAGAGAGACTGCGATGCCGTTGATAAATGCACGCGAGCGACCATCCGCACTGATTACGCGCCGAATGAAGCAGTCCCCGTCCTGGTCGAGTGTCTGCGTGGTGAGCCACTCGCGCACGGCCGGTAGATTGGCCAGGTCGAATTCGGCGCTGAATTCAGCGCGGTCGGCGCTGCTGCGCACCAGTCCCGTGCCGCCGCGTTCTCCCAATACGAGGCCGAGCGCATCGACAAGAATCGATTTTCCGGCGCCGGTCTCGCCGGTCAGCACGGTCATTCCCGCTTCCAACTCGATGTCGATGGCATCGATGATTGCGAAATTGCGCACCTGCAGGCTCAACAGCACGACTTATTCCTTCTGGTCGGAACCGCGGCCGGCCCGCACCCGGCTGTCACGACCCCAATGGAGCTTTGAACGGAGAATCTCGTAGTAGTCGTAACCCGGTGGATGGATCAGCGTTATCCGCTTGTCGGCCTGTTCGATGAGCAGTCGATCGGCCGCATTGAGATCACCCAGCGTCCGCCCGTCAACGGTTACCTCAGCCCGGATATCTTGCTGTGCGAGTAACCTTACTTCGATCGGATGACGGGATGGAATGACGATCGGTCGGTCACTCAATGTGTGCGGACAGATTGGAACGAGCACGACGGCGTCCAGGGTAGGTTCGATAATGGGACCGCCACAACTGAGCGCATAGGCAGTCGAACCGGTCGGCGTCGCAACGATCAGCCCATCGCCGGCATGCGTATTGACATAGCGTTCGGCAATGCGGGTTTCAAAGTCCACCATACGGCCAGTCTCTCGCCGCTGCAGCACGACGTCATTCAGGGCAATCGCCACCTTCGCCGAACCATCCGGTGCGAGGATGCCGGCATTGAGCATCAGTCGTGATTCACGGGTGTACTGACCGGCGAGAACCTGGTCCAGGCTGTCGAGCATTGCGTCGGGTGTTATATCGGCAAGAAACCCAAGCCGACCCCGGTTGATGCCCAGCAGCGGTACCTGCAGGTCACGCGCCATATTCGCCGCATAAAGCATGGTACCGTCGCCGCCGACGGCAATGAACAAATCGGCCTCGCGCGCCAGGCTTGACTCATCGACCGAACGGACATTGGTCCCGGGCAATACTCCGGGAGCCGCTATCGCGTCGACCTTTCGGACGGCGAGGTGGGCGGCCAATACCTGCATGGGTTCGGCAACACGCGGATCAGTGAAACGTCCGACGAAGGCCACCGTCTGGAATTCTTTGCTCATAACGGACTCTAACGCGGGCTACTCTTACCAAACTCCGGCAGGACGAGGGATTGTTGCAGACCCCGGTACAAGCGCCAAGCGCTCACTTGCATTTTGATTTCAAAGTAACACAATGACTTGAATGTAAAATCTGACACTGCTGGCCAATGACTTCGGACGCGATCAGACAGTTGCCGAATGAGCGCGCGCAGTACCTGCTCAAGGTGCTGATAGAACGCTTTGTTCGTGACGGCCAGCCGGTAGGGTCGAAAACCCTGTCCAGCGACTCCGGGCTGGACCTCAGCCCGGCCACTATTCGCAATATTATGGCGGATCTCGAAGACCTGGGCTTTGTCTCGTCGCCGCATACCTCCGCCGGAAAAATACCGACGCCTAAAGGCTACCGCCTGTTTGTAGACACACTGGTTCGCTACCAGCAGCCAAAAGGCGGTGACGTACGGAAGCTGCAGGCGCAACTGGAGCAACACTACGACAACACGGACGAGGTGCTTAGCTCGGTTTCCAGCCTTTTGTCCAGGATTACCAGCATGGCCGGTGTCGTGACCTTGCCGCGCGGGCAACAGGCCATTCTGCGACAAATCGAGTTCCTGGTGCTGTCCGAGAACCGCATACTGGCGATCCTGGTAATTAACGATCGTGAAGTACAGAACCGGATTCTGCACACGGACCGGGCGTACACGGTAGATGAATTACAACGCGCATCGAATTACCTCAACGATCACTACGCGGGCTCCGACTTGCTGCAAATTCGCGAGCGCCTCGTCTCGGACCTGGAGAGTACCCGCGACTCGATGAACCAGGCGATGCACGACATAATCGCTGTCGCGCAGTCTGTCATGGCCGGTGCCGCTAAGCCGAAGAATGAGTTTGTTCTGGCCGGCGAGACCAACCTGATGGATTTTGCGGAGCTGTCGGACCTCGACACTTTACGGCGTCTGTTCGATGCCTTTTCCCGCAAGCGCTTCATGCTGGACCTGCTGGATCGCAGTATCAATGCCAGCGGCGTCCAGGTATTCATCGGCGAAGAGTCTGGCTACCAGATTCTGGACAACTGCAGTGTGGTTACTGCGCCGTACCGGGTCGACAACGATACGATCGGCGTCCTGGGGGTGATCGGGCCGACTCGCATGGCCTACGACCGTGTCGTGCCGATCGTCGACCTGACGGCGCGCCTGCTGGGCTCCGCACTCAAGCCGCACAGCTGATCGCCATTCCCTGCAGCGCGGCAGATCGCCAACGCGGCCTTGATATTTTCCGGCAGGGCCCCAAACTCCTTTAACCTGTTGGGTTGTGGCGCCGAAACCGTGCTTTCGGCCCCGTTTCCTTGCGCCTCGAGCCTGGATTGGAGCAATTCGATTATGAGTGGGAACGCAGACCGTGCTTCGCCGGAGCAGGCGACGGACGAATTGGCGGACGGCCAGCAGGAAGCTGCCGCCCCGGACGATGCGACCGAGAGCCGGGAACCGGACGCCAACGAGCAGGCGTCTCTCCAGGATAAGGTCGACGAATACTGGGACAAGTACCTGCGTGCAGTGGCCGAACTGGACAATGTACGCAAGCGGGCAGCCAAAGACGTGGAAAACGCCCGCAAGTTTGCGCTCGAGCGATTCGCCTCGGAGTTGCTGCCTGTCCGAGACAGCCTCGAAATGGGCCTCGCTTCGGCGGATCAGGCCGATGCCGCGCATTTGCGTGATGGCAGCCTGGCAACACTGAAGCAGCTTGCAGCGACGATGGAGCGTTTCGGCATAACTGAGCTGGATCCGCACGGCGAACCGTTCGATCCCGCTGTCCACGAGGCCATGATGATGCAGCCGAGCACGGGTGTGGAACCGGGCACGGTCGTGACGGTGTTCCAGAAGGGCTACCTGCTGAATGGCCGGCTGTTGCGGGCGGCACGAGTTGTGGTGGCGGCGGACCCGGAATCTTAGGGCAGTGCTTGAAACCGGCTGCTTCGGCCCCACTTAAGGTCAAATTACAGGGAATTTTCCCGCGAAATTCGGAGACATGAAATTATGGGCAAAGTGATCGGTATCGACCTGGGAACGACCAATTCCTGTGTTGCGATCATGGAGGGCGGCAAACCCAAAGTGATCGAGAACAGCGAAGGTGATCGCACCACGCCGTCAATTGTGGCGTTCAGCAAGGATGGTGAGGTCCTGGTCGGGCAATCTGCCAAGCGCCAGGCGGTAACCAATTCGGCCAATACGCTGGGTGCTGTGAAGCGCCTGATCGGGCGACGTTTTGACGACGAAGTCGTACAGCGAGACATCAACATGGTGTCGTACAAGATCGTCAAAGCGGATAACGGCGATGCCTGGGTCGATGTAAATGGCAAGAAGATGGCTCCGCCTGAAATCTCGGCACGTGTTCTCATGAAGATGAAGAAGACCGCTGAAGATTACCTGGGCGAGAAGGTTACCGAGGCCGTCGTTACCGTTCCGGCCTATTTCAACGATTCACAGCGCCAGGCAACGAAAGATGCCGGCAAAATTGCGGGCCTCGACGTTAAACGCATCATCAATGAGCCGACGGCTGCAGCGCTCGCCTATGGCATGGACAAGAAACGCGGCGACAAGAAGATTGCCGTTTACGATCTGGGTGGCGGCACGTTCGATATCTCCATTATCGAAATCGCCGAAGTTGACGGTGAGCATCAGTTCGAGGTTCTCGCGACCAACGGCGATACGTTCCTCGGTGGCGAAGATTTTGACATGCGGATCATCCAGTACCTGACCGCGGAGTTCCAGAAAGAAAGCGGCGTCGATATCACGAAGGATCCGCTTGCCATGCAACGGCTCAAGGAATCCGCGGAAAAGGCCAAAGTGGAACTTTCATCCGCACAGCAGACGGAAGTAAATTTGCCGTATATCACGGCGGATGCCAGCGGCCCGAAGCACCTCAATATCAAACTGACCCGCGCCAAGCTGGAATCGCTGGTCGACGAACTGATTGAACGCACTATCGGTCCGTGCAAGACCGCCTTGAAGGACGCCGGTCTGAAGGTGAACGAGATCAATGACGTGATCCTGGTCGGCGGCCAGACGCGCATGCCGAAGGTGCAACAGGCAGTGCAGAATTTCTTTGGCAAGGAACCGCGCAAGGACGTCAATCCGGATGAAGCAGTCGCACTGGGTGCGGCGATCCAGGGTGGTGTGCTGGCAGGCGACGTAAAGGACGTTCTGCTGCTCGACGTTACGCCGTTGTCGCTCGGCATCGAGACGCTGGGCGGAGTCATGACCAAGCTGATCGAAAAGAACACGACTATTCCTGCGAATGCGGAACAGGTGTTCTCGACGGCTGATGACAACCAGACTGCGGTCACCATTCACGTGTTGCAGGGCGAGCGCCAGCGTGCGCAGGACAACAAGTCACTTGGTCGATTCGACCTGGCCGATATCCCGCCATCGCCACGCGGCATGCCGCAGATCGAAGTCGCCTTCGATATCGACGCGAACGGTATCCTCAATGTTTCAGCCAAGGACAAGGCAACCGGCAAAAGCCAGAACATCATCATCAAGGCATCCAGCGGCTTGTCGGACGAAGAGATCGAAAAAATGGTCTCGGAAGCAGTCAGTCACGCGGAAGAAGACAAGAAGTTCCGGGATTTGGTCGACGCGAGAAACCAGGCGGACAGCCTGATCCATGCGTCGGAGAAGTCGCTCAAGGAACTTGGCGAAAAGGCGAGTGGCGAAGAGCGGCACGCAGTCGAGTCGGCTATTTCGGACCTCAAGTCGGCGCTGGAGAAAGATGACAAGGGCGTCATCGAAAACAAGACAGCGGCCCTGGCCGAAGCCTCGGCAGCCATTGCGCAGAAGCTCTATTCGCAGGAAGGTCAGCAGGCTGGTGGCGAGGCCACGGCCGGCGACGGCGGCGGTCCTGAATCGGCCGACGATGTCGTGGACGCGGAATTTGAGGAAGTCGACGACGACCGGAAGTCAAAATCCGGTTAACAAAGTCCGGTTAATTTGCTCCGGATTGAATTGTCGCCAAGTTGACTACAGCGGGGTCGGCCATCGCTTGCGATTCCTGACCCCCGACTGCGATTAGCCTATGTCCAAACGTGATTACTACGAAATCCTTGGTGTAGCGAAGACCGCGTCGGCTGCCGACATAAAGAAGGCATACCGGCGCCTGGCGATGAAGCATCATCCGGACCGGAATTCCGAGGACACGGACGCCACCCGACGATTTCGTGAAGTCCGTGAAGCCTATGACGTCCTGAACGATCCCGAAAAGCGCTCGGCGTACGATCAGTTCGGCCACGCCGGTGTGAGAAATCGTGGTGCCGGCGGTGGCTTTTCCGCGGAGGGTTTCGGAGACATTTTCGGCGACGTTTTCGGCGATATTTTCGGTGCCGGTCGGCGCGGCCGCAGCCAGGTATTTCGTGGTGCAGATCTGGGCGTGGAACTGCGGCTGGACCTGGAGCAGGCAGTTGGCGGGGAAGAAGTCCCGATCGAAGTGCCGACGCAGGTGAGCTGCGATGCATGCGACGGCAGCGGGGCGGAGAAAGGATCCGAGCCAAGCCAGTGCACGACCTGCGGTGGCATCGGCCAGGTCCGCATGCAGCAGGGCTTCTTTTCCATTCAGCAGACCTGCCCGACTTGCAAGGGTGGCGGGACGGTCGTCACCGATCCGTGCCAGAAGTGTCACGGACGAGGCAGGGTCAGCAAGGTCCGCAAGCTTTCGGTGAAGGTCCCGGCCGGCGTCGACAGCGGTGACCGCATACGGCTCTCCGGTGAGGGCGAAGCAGGGCGTAACGGGGGTCCGCCAGGCGACTTGTACGTCGAGATCCAGGTTAATCCGCACAACCTGTTCAACCGGGTCGGAGCCGACCTTACCTGCGAAGTGCCGGTCAGCTTTGCCACCGTCGCGCTCGGCGGCGAGGTGGAGTTGCCGACGCTCGAGGGCCACGTCTCGTTGAAGATTCCCGCCGGCACGCAATCCGGCAAGGTTTTCCGTTTGCGTGGCAAGGGCGTTACGACGGTGCGGGAAAAGCACAAGGGCGACCTTCTGGCAAGCGTCGTGGTGGAGACGCCGGTCGGTTTGACCGAGGCTCAGAAGTCGTTGTTGCGCAAGCTCGAGGATTCCGTCACCAAGGGTGGCGATCGCCATAATCCCCGTGCACAAGGCTGGCTGGACACGGTCAAGCGCTTCTTTGAGCGCATCAGCTCATAGCCGTCCGGTAACGGGTCGCACGGAACGAGGTTCGACGGCATCGACAGGTTAACGGTAGCGGTACTCGGCGCCGGGCGCATGGGCCAGTCCCTCGTGGCTGCCATCCAGGCGTCGGACGTTTTCGAACTGGCAGGCGTGTGGGTGCGCAATGCCGGGCTCCGTAAAGCGCCGATAAACCCTTCGCTTGCCGGTATCCGGGTGAGTCACAATCTGGGCGAGCTCATCGACAGTGCGGATGTCGTGATCGATTTCACCTTGCCGGAGGCAACGGCACTGATACTGGACGCTGCAACGAGTGCCGGCACACCGCTGGTCTGTGGCGTGAGCGGACTTGACGCCCGGCAGCTGCAAAGACTGGAGGACGCGGCACAGGTGATCCCGTTGTTGTACGACCGCAATATGAGCCCGGGAGCGGCAGTTCTCACCGAACTGGTTCGCAGCGCGGCGCGGGCGCTTGGCGAGGAGTATTTGGCATCTGTCGAAGAGACCCATCACGTGCACAAGAAAGATGCCCCTTCCGGTACCGCGCTGCAACTGGGTGCGGCTCTTGCCAAGGCGCGCAACCTGGAGTTCTCTGCTCATTACCGCTACGAGCCGAATCGCACGGCGGCACGACAATCGCCGCAGGACATCGTCTTCACGTCGGAACGTCGCGGCGAAGTAGCTGGCGATCATTCCGTTCACCTGGACTCCGGCGTCGAAAGCCTGGTACTTCGGCACTCGGTTGGCGACCGGCGCGTGTTTGCCGAAGGCGCGTTGCGGGCGGCACGGTGGCTGGCCGGCAAGCCGCCAGGTCTGTATGCCATGCGCGACGTCGTTCAAGCTGGCGACCTAGTGCCGGTTTAAGTAACATAGCGCAGTCGCCTCAGGGCCGACCAAACGACAGGCGGAAGGCATAGTCCTTCCGCTTTTGTGCATCTGGGGGCGACCAATCCAGCAACCAGGAGACTCGTTATCATCGAGGTGAGCCGTTGACCACGCCCGCAATACTGGCCTTACAGGATGGCACCGTGTTTCGTGGAATTTCTGTCGGCGACGACGGCAATACCATTGGTGAGGTGGTCTTCAACACTGCCATGACCGGCTACCAGGAGATTCTCACAGACCCTTCCTACTGCCGGCAAATCGTGACATTGACGCACCCGCACATCGGCAACACCGGCACGAACAGCGCGGATATGGAGTCGTCAAAAATTCATGCATCGGGACTGGTTGTCCGTGACAGCTCAATGATTACCAGCAGCTGGCGCAGCGAACGATCCTTCACGGACTTCCTGCGACAGGGCAAGTGCGTTGCTATTGCCGATATCGACACGCGCAAATTGACACGGATTCTGCGTGAGAGAGGCGCCCAGTCGGGCTGCATCATGACGGGCGACGTGGACCCTGATAAAGCCGTCGTGCATGCACGCAAATTCCCGGGCCTCACGGGTATGGATCTTGCCAAGTTTGTCAGCACGGATCGCAACTACCAATGGTCTCTCGGTACCGACTTTGGACGCCGGGGACGGATCATGAGTCGGCGCATTGCGCATAATCACGTGGTTGCGTATGACTTCGGTATCAAGCGCAGTATCCTGCGCACCCTATCGGACCTCGATTGCCGAATGACCGTGGTGCCGGCCACCACGCCGGCCGCCGATGTCTTGTTGATGGAGCCCGACGGCGTCTTCCTGTCGAATGGGCCGGGCGATCCGGCACCGTGCCGATACGCCATCGAAGCCATCCGGAAATTTCTCGACGCCTCCGTGCCGGTATTCGGAATTTGCCTCGGACATCAACTGCTGGCACTCGCCGTTGGCGCCAAAACGGTGAAGATGAAATTCGGCCACCACGGCGCCAACCATCCGGTCAAGGAGCTGAAGACCGGCCGGGTCATGATCACCAGCCAGAATCACGGCTTTTCGGTCGATGAGGCGTCGCTGCCGGAGAGCGTTGCGGCGACTCACCGATCCTTGTTCGACGGCAGCCTGCAGGGTATCGAGTGCAAGGACCGACCAGCCTTCAGTTTCCAGGGACATCCCGAGGCAAGCCCCGGACCGCACGACCTGTTGCCGCTTTTCGAGCGTTTTCTTAACGAAATGACGGCGGCCAAACACACCACCTCAAGCATGCAAATCTGAGATTAATAGTTATTAAAAACAAAACTTTAATAAACTTTATAAAAGTAGATTCAAGGCTGCGCACGGCCACCTGTTCACCCCCGGACCCAGGCTCCCATGCCCAAACGCACTGATATAGAGAGTGTCCTGATTATCGGCGCCGGTCCGATCGTTATCGGCCAGGCCTGCGAATTTGATTACTCGGGGGCACAGGCCTGCAAGGCGCTGATGGAAGAGGGTTATCGGGTCATCCTGGTCAACTCCAACCCGGCTACCATCATGACGGACCCGGAGATGGCCGACGCCATCTATATCGAACCGGTGCACTGGACGGCGCTGGAACGCGTGATCGCCAAGGAACGCCCGGACGCACTGCTGCCGACCATGGGCGGGCAAACTGCGCTCAATTGCGCCCTTGACCTGGTTCGCGAGGGCGTGCTGGAACGTTACAAGGTCGAAATGATCGCGGCGTCCCGGGACGCTATCGATATGGCTGAGGACCGGGAACAGTTCCGGGATGCCATGACCGCCATCGGCCTCGAAGTGCCGCGCGCGGAGATCGCACATTCACTCGAGGAGGCGATCCGCAAACAGCCTGAAATCAGTTTTCCGGTCATCATTCGGCCGTCGTTTACGCTGGGTGGCACGGGTGGCGGCATTGCCTACAACCGTGAGGAATTCGAGGAGATCGTCACGCACGGTCTGGAGATGTCGCCGACCAACGAGGTGCTGCTCGAAGAATCGGTCATCGGCTGGAAAGAATTCGAGATGGAGGTCGTTCGCGACCGCAACGACAATTGCATCATTGTCTGCTCGATCGAGAATATCGATGCGATGGGTGTGCACACCGGCGACTCGATAACTGTTGCACCTGCGCAAACCCTGACCGATAAGGAATACCAGCGCATGCGCGATGCCTCCATCGCCGTGCTGCGCAAGATCGGTGTGGAGACCGGCGGCTCAAACGTTCAGTTTGCGGTAAATCCGCTGGACGGACGGATGCTGGTGATCGAAATGAATCCGCGGGTATCGCGATCGTCGGCGCTTGCATCGAAAGCAACAGGATTCCCGATCGCCAAGATAGCCGCCAAGCTTGCAGTCGGATACACGCTCGATGAGTTGAAAAACGAGATAACCGGTGGCGCAACGCCGGCTTCATTCGAACCGTCCATCGATTACATAGTTACCAAGATCCCGCGCTTTACCTTCGAGAAGTTTCCCGGCGCCACGACGCGTCTGACCACACAAATGAAGTCGGTTGGTGAAGCGATGTCCATTGGCAGGACCTTCCAGGAATCGCTGCAAAAAGCATTGCGCAGCCTGGAAACCGGTATCGCAGGCCTCGACGAGCGATGTCGCGAACTGAACTCGGACTCCGATCGGGACAACCTGCGACAGGAGTTGCGCCAGCCTGGCCCGGAGCGAATCCTGTTTGTCGGAGATGCATTCCGGCATGGCTTCTCGTTGTCTGAAGTAGCGTCACTGAGCGGCATCGATCCGTGGTTTCTTGCGCAAATTGCCGACCTGGTGGAAGAGGAAAAAACGTTGCGCAGTGCCGGACTTGCAAGCCTGGACCCGGCACGTTTGCGGTCCCTCAAGCGCAAGGGCTTTTCAGATGCGCGCATCGCTTACCTGATTGGCCAAAAGGAGAGTGCTGTCCGCCAACGCCGCATCAGGCAAGGCGTGCGTCCGGTCTATAAACGAGTCGATACCTGTGCGGCAGAATTCGCGACGGCCACAGCATACCTTTATTCGACGTATGAGGAGGAATGCGAGGCGGAGCCGACCGAACGCCCGAAGATAATCATACTGGGCGGTGGTCCCAATCGCATCGGGCAGGGGATCGAGTTTGACTATTGTTGCGTGCATGCTTCGTTCGCGTTGAAGGAAGCGGGCTACGAAACCATCATGGTGAATTGCAATCCCGAAACGGTTTCCACCGACTACGATACGTCCGACCGCCTGTATTTCGAACCGCTGACGCTCGAAGATGTCATGGAAATAATCGATAAAGAAAGGCCGAAAGGCGTTATCGTTCAATACGGCGGTCAGACGCCGTTGAAGCTTGCCCGGGAACTGGAAGCGGCGGGCGCACCGATTATCGGCACGTCCCCTGATTCGATCGATCTTGCGGAGGACCGCGAGCGGTTCCAGAAACTCGTGGATAAGCTGGGCCTTAAGCAACCTCCAAACCGTGCTGCACGCAGTCACCGCGAAGCGCTGTCGATGGCGGCCGAAGTCGGTTACCCGTTGGTCGTGCGGCCGTCCTACGTCCTGGGTGGTCGCGCCATGGAAATCGTGCATGGCGAGGACGAACTGTCGGCTTACATGGACGCGGCCATCGGTGTTTCGAATGACAGCCCGGTTTTATTGGATCGATTTCTCGATCTGGCTATAGAGATCGACGTCGATGCCATCTGTGATGGCGACCGTGTGCTGATCGGCGGCATCATGGAACACATCGAACAGGCGGGTGTGCACTCGGGGGATTCGGGGTGTTCGTTGCCACCCGTCAGCCTGACAGATGAATTGCAACAAACATTGGTCGAGCAAGTGACCCAGTTGGCCAAGGGGCTAAAAGTCGTAGGACTCATGAACACCCAGTTTGCCGTGCAAAACGATATCGTCTATCTGCTCGAGGTAAATCCGCGCGCTGCGCGGACCGTTCCGTTTGTGTCCAAGGCGATCGGTATTCCGCTGGCGAAAATTGCAGCGCGTGTTATGGTGGGAGAGTCCCTTGAGCAACAGGGCTTCGTCAATCAGCGGATACCGCCGTACTATTCGGTCAAGGAGTCCGTGTTCCCGTTCATTCGGTTTGCTGGTGCAGATCCCATCCTCGGGCCGGAGATGAAGTCAACCGGGGAAGTCATGGGTGTTGGCCGGTCATTCGGCGAGGCTTATGCCAAGGCGCAACTTGCATCGGGTGTGGTTCTGCCACGCAGTGGTGTTGCGTTCATCAGTGTGAGGGACCGGGATAAGGAGGGCGCTATCGAGCTGGCGCAGATCCTGCTGGCTCGCGGCTTCGATATTATCGCAACCCATGGTACTGCCAACGAGTTGGCCAAGGCCGGTGTCGCATGCCGTCGAGCTAACAAGGTGCGGGAGGGGCGGCCGCATATCGTCGACATGATAAAGAACGGTGAGATAGCACTGATCGTGAATACGACCGAAGGCAAACAGGCAATTTTTGAATCGCGTTCGATCCGGGCCGAGGCGGTCCGCCGAAACGTGACCTATTACACGACGCTCGGAGCGGCTATCGCTACCTGCGAGGCGCTGGAGCACCTGGACGACGTGGAAGTTAATCGCTTGCAGGATCTGCACAAGGAGGTGGCGACATGAACAAGTTCCCGATGACCGTGCGTGGCGCCGAATTGCTGCGCGACGAACTCAAGAAATTGAAGTCCGAGGATCGTCCGCAGGTCATCAAGGCGATCGCAGAAGCCCGCGCTCACGGCGATTTGAAAGAAAATGCGGAATATCATGCAGCAAAAGAGCAGCAGGGTTTCATTGAGGGTCGCATCAAGGAAATTGAAGCGAAACTGTCGAACATCCAGGTCATTGACGTAACTGCGGTGGACGCCAGGGGGAAGATTGTCTTTGGTTCGACCGTCGAGCTGCTCGACGAGCAGACAGGTCAGAAAATTGTCTACAGGATCGTGGGCGAGGACGAAGCCGATATCAAGCTAGGCCTCATCTCGTTCACGTCGCCGATTGCACGGGCCCTTATCGGAAAGAATGAAGGTGATGAAGTGCATTTTTCCGCACCGGGCGGTGAAAAGCATTACGAGGTGATTGAAGTTCGTTACGAGTAAAGCTTCAGGTGCCGCTGGAATCAACGGCTGCCTGGAAGTTGGATACGAGGATTGGCGTTGTTACGGCGGTACAGCAGGGCGGTGTTACCAACCCGGGAAATCAGTATCGCCGAGCCCCGTTGGCACAACTCGTCCAGCATCCGGTCACGATTCTGTCGATCCGCGGCTCGCACGCGGACTTTGATCAATTCGTGGTGATCGATGGTGGCATCGAACTCCTTGAAAAGAGCGTCTGATACGCCGGCATCACCAATGAGCACGACCGGCTTCAGCTTGTGGCCCAGGCCGCGCAAGAATTTCTTCTGTGGTTCAGAAATTATCATTTCATGTCATTGTAGCAGGCAGCCTTTATCGCCTGCTTGTTGCACAGATTTTTATTTGACAGGTTCTTGTGCGAAATGAGTCGACCCCGTCGCAGTAGTGGAACATGGCGTGACCGGCAGGAACGCGATCCGTATGTGAGGCAGGCGCGACGCGACGGATGGCGTTCACGGTCGGTTTACAAACTTGAACAGATTGTCGAGCGGGAGAAAATTCTGCGTCCCGGAATGACCTGCGTCGATCTCGGAGCGGCGCCCGGAGGCTGGAGCCAGTTCGTCGGTGCACGGTTGAAAGGCAATGTGCGAATTGTCGCGCTGGACCTGTTGCCGATGGATGCCTTGCCCGGCGTGCAATTCATGCAGGGCGACATAAGAGATGACGAGGTCTTTGCTGCGTTGCTGGCCGAACTGGGCGATTCCCGGGTCGACCTTGTAATGAGCGACATGGCACCCAATATCAGTGGTAATCGGGCGGTGGACCAGCCTCGATCGATGCATCTCGCCGAACTGGCACTGGAGACTGGGCGCAAGTTATTGGGACGCAACGGTAATATGGTGTGCAAGCTGTTTCAGGGCGAGGGATCGGACGCCTTCGTGGCCGACGTCAGACAGCATTTCGGTAAAGTCCGGATCATGAAGCCCAAAGCCTCGCGACCCGGCAGCCATGAGGTCTATCTGGTAGCGAGAAACTATCAACTGTAGTAATGTCTAACGCTTAGACGCAGTCTAAGTGACGGCCGCGAAAACCTGCCTCGTAGCGGCATGTCGCCCGCAGCCCAAAGCAAGCAAGTGGACGCAAATTCAAACGCCGGAGCGGTAATTGCATCGTGAATGATTTAACCAAGAATATTCTTGTATTCGTTGTCATTATTGTGGTTCTGCTGTCCGTCGTGCAGGGGCTTAGTGGTGTCAATGGCCCGCCACCGGAAAAGACGGACTATTCGGAATTTCTGAAACAGGTTAAATCCGGCAACGTCCAGCGCGTGGAGTTTGATGGCAAGCGCATCAATTTCGGCAACCGCTCCCCCCTCGGCAGCTACACCATCAGCCCGGAAACAGACAACAACACGCTGATCGGCATTCTTGAAGAGAATAACGTTCGGTTCACTGCCCAGGAGCCCGAGTCGCAGAGCCTGATCGGGCAATTACTCATCAGTTCGTTCCCGATTCTGCTGCTGATCGGTGTATGGATTTATTTCATGCGCCAGATGCAAGGCGGCGGCGGTGGTCGCGGAGCCATGACGTTCGGCAAAAGCAAGGCGCGCCTGCTGGGAGAAGACCAGGTCGGTGTGACGTTCAGTGACGTCGCCGGAGTCGACGAAGCCAAAGCCGAAGTCGCCGAAATTGTTGACTTTCTCCGCGACCCCAGCAAGTTCCAGCGTCTCGGCGGCAGAATTCCGCGAGGCGTGCTGATGGTGGGCCCGCCAGGCACCGGCAAGACCCTGCTGGCGAAGGCAATTGCCGGCGAAGCCAAAGTCCCGTTTTTCACGATTTCAGGATCGGATTTCGTCGAAATGTTTGTCGGCGTCGGTGCATCGCGCGTCCGCGATATGTTCGAGCAGGCCAAGAAGCAGGCACCGTGCATCATATTCATCGATGAGCTTGACGCCGTAGGCAGGCACCGCGGCGCTGGCCTCGGCGGCGGTCACGATGAGCGTGAACAGACGCTCAACCAGATGTTGGTTGAAATGGACGGCTTTGAGGGCAATGAAGGCATCATCGTTATTGCCGCGACGAACCGGCCGGATGTTCTTGATCCCGCGCTATTGCGGCCCGGGCGCTTCGACCGGCAGGTCGTTGTGCCGCTGCCTGACATTCGTGGCCGGGAGATGATACTCAAGGTTCACATGCGCAAGGTACCGCTGGACGACGACGTAAGGCCGGGCGTCATTGCGCGTGGAACGCCGGGCTTTTCCGGCGCCGATCTCGCCAACCTGGTCAACGAAGCAGCGCTCTTCGCTGCACGCGCGAACAAGCGCGTGGTCGGCATGGACGAGTTCGAACAGGCCAAAGACAAGATCATGATGGGCACCGAGCGGCGTTCCATGGTCATGAGCGAGCAGGAGAAGCTGAATACCGCCTATCACGAAGCCGGTCACGCAATCGTCGGTTACTGCGTTCCCGATCACGATCCGGTCTACAAGGTAACGATTATTCCGCGTGGAAGGGCGCTTGGCGTGACCATGTACCTGCCCGAGGAAGACCGCTACAGCATCTCGAAGCAACGCCTGGAAAGCACCATATCCACGCTGTTCGGCGGGCGTCTGGCAGAAGAAATGACGCTCGGTCCTGAACGTGTCACGACCGGTGCATCGAATGACATCGAGCGCGCTACCGATATCGCCCGTAACATGGTCACCAAGTGGGGACTCTCAGAGCGACTGGGCCCGCTGACTTACAGTGAAGATGACGGCGAAGTGTTTCTCGGCCGTTCGGTGACCCAGCACAAGCAGGTGTCGGACGTCACCGTACATACCATCGATGAAGAAGTGCGCAAAATCATCGACAGGAACTACGCTCGGGCCAAAGCAATCCTCGAAAGCCACGAAGACAAACTGCACGTGATGGCCAAGGCCTTGATGCGCTACGAGACCATTGACCAGGAGCAGGTCAAGGACATCATGGAAGGCCGTGAACCTCGACCACCCGAGGATTGGGAAGACCCGGACGAAACCAGCAAGCCCAAGGCAGGCAAGAAGAAGCGCAAGGGCAAGGCTGCTCCGGGGCCAATCGGTGGGCCGGCGAGCGAGCATTAGCCGCGACATTTGACGACCAGCTCCCCGCGGGAGCCGGTTTTTTCGCTATCTTTCGCTATCGAATGCTGCGGACGGCCACCGCGTGTCGAAGAGAGCGCCACCATGGCAACTTTTTGCCAGTCGCGCAATGACAAACTTGACTTCAATTCCCCGAAAAAAGTGATGCAACTGCGCACGCGGAACGGGCTGCTGGATTTGTCTTCGCCTGTGGTCATGGGTGTGCTGAACGTCACCGACGATTCGTTCTCCGATGGCGGACGCTTCGTCCGCGTGGACGCGGCATTGCAGCAAGCAAGCCGCATGCTTGAGGAAGGCGCACGGATTATCGACGTCGGCGGTGAGTCGACCCGTCCTGGCTCCCGGCCGGTATCCGAGCAGGCAGAACTCGAACGGGTGGTGCCCATCGTCGCTGCCATTTGCGAACGTTTCGACGTTTTGGTCTCTGTGGATACCGGCAAGGCAAAGGTCATGCGCGAAGCTGTTGCGGCCGGGGCAGCAATGGTCAACGACGTCTACGCCCTGCGAGGCAAGGATGTGCTGGCCGAAGCGGCAGGCCTCGATGTCGCCGTGTGCCTGATGCACATGCAAGGCGTGCCGGCAACAATGCAGGACGATCCACGCTATGAGAACGTCGTTGACGAGGTTGCGGAGTTCCTCGCAGAACGCGTAAAGGCCTGCAGCGAGGCAGGACTGGGCCGCGACCGGATTGTGATCGATCCGGGGTTCGGTTTCGGCAAGACAGTGCAGCACAATATTCATCTGCTCGCCAACCTGGACGCATTCCAGGAATTGCAATTGCCGATACTTGTCGGGCTTTCACGCAAAGGCATGCTCGGCAGCCTGACCGGCCGGACGGTCGGCCACCGGCTGGCAGGCGGGCTGGCCGCAGCGGTGTTGGCTGTGGCCCGCGGTGCGCATATAGTGCGGACCCACGATGTCGGCCCAACGGTCGATGCGCTGAAAATAGCAGACGCCGTTCTGCAGCAGGGCGCCTGATGGAAGGACTATGAAAAAGAAGTACTTTGGCACCGATGGTGTCCGTGGTCGCGTCGGCAAAGACCCGATGACGGCGGATTTTGCGATGCGCCTGGCCAGTGCTGCGGCCCAGGTGCTGGCCCCGAATGGTGGCACTGCGCTCATCGGCAAAGACACCCGGCTGTCGGGCTATATGTTCGAGTCCGCGCTGGAGGCGGGCTTTGTCGCGGCCGGCGCCGACGTGCTGATGCTTGGGCCACTGCCGACGCCGGGTATCGCGTACCTGACCCAGCAGCTGGGGGCGAACATCGGTGTGGTCATCAGCGCCTCACACAACCTGTATCACGACAACGGCATCAAGATCTTCGACGGCGCCGGTAACAAGCTGACCGACAGTCAGGAGGCAGCCATCGAAGCCTATCTCGGCCAATCCGCGATTACGCTGGAGTCGCACAAGCTGGGTCGGGCCAAGCGTATCGATACAGCCCAGGTTCGCTACCAGGAGTTTTGTGCATCGACTTTTCCGTCGGGCTGCACGTTGGAAGGCGTCAAGATCGTGTTCGACGGTGCCAACGGTGCCAGTTATAAAGTCGGACCGCGCACGCTCGGAGATCTCGGCGCCGAGATTATTCCTATCGGCTGTTCACCGAACGGTCGCAACATCAATGCCGGTTGCGGATCGACAGAACCGGGGCTGCTGCAGCAGACGGTTCCGGCCGTGCATGCACACGTTGGTATCGCGCTCGACGGTGACGGAGACCGTGTCGTGATGGTGGACGAAACCGGGCAGCTGGTGGATGGCGATCAGTTGCTGTTCATTGTCGCAAGCGCATTGCGCGAGAACGGCAGCTTGCGAGGCCCCGTTGTCGGCACCGTAATGAGCAACCTGGGACTGGAGCACGCCTTGCGGCGACTCGATATCGAATTTCGCCGCACCAGCGTCGGCGACCGATACGTGCTCGAAACGCTGCGCGCAACGGGTGGCAGTCTTGGTGGCGAGACCTCGGGTCATGTCATCTGCCTCGACAAGTCGACGACCGGAGATGGCTTGATTGCGGCGCTGCAGGTGTTGGCAGTGATGAAGAAAACGGGCAAGCCATTGTCGGAGCTTGCGGCGGGCATGTCCAAGTACCCGCAGAAGATGCTGAACGTTCGGACGGAGCGGCGTTTCGATCCCGCACAGTCGGAAACCATCCAGTTCGCGGTTCGGGAGGCAGAGGTCGAATTGGCGGAGGGCGGCCGGGTGGTCTTGCGCGCCTCGGGCACAGAACCTTTGATTCGGGTGATGGTGGAAGGCCAGGACGAGCACCAGGTCTTGCGCCTGGCGGAGCGTCTGGCCGCGGTTGTGGCCGAGGCAGCCGCTTGAGCATTGTCAATACTGGTCAGCCCCGGTATCCTTGCGCGCCTTTTCAATCAGATAGCCCTGAGAGCGCGACATGCGCAAATGCCTGATAGCCGGCAACTGGAAGATGAATGGCAGCGCTGCCTTCACCGACGAGTTGATCACGGCAATTGTTGCGGGTCTCAGTGGTCGCGAGGCTGCCGAGGTACTGGTCTGCCCGCCGTTTCCGTACCTGGCAGCAGCTGCCGCGAAGCTCAGCGGGACAGGCCTGCTGCTGGGCGCGCAGGACGTCTCCAAGCACCCGGCGGGCGCGTATACGGGTGAAGTAGCGGCCGCCATGCTGAAGGATGTGGGCTGCGAGTACGTTATTGTCGGGCATTCGGAGCGACGCGCCATGCACGGTGAATCGAACGAGATCGTCGCCGGCAAATTCGCGGCAGCGAAGAAAGGCGAGTTGAAGCCGATATTGTGCGTGGGCGAGACCCTGGAGCAACGAGAAGGGGGCAGTACGGAGCGGGTTGTCGGCGAACAGCTGAACGCTGTGCTGGAGAGCTCTGGTATTGCGGACATTGCCGGTGCCGTTATCGCGTACGAACCGGTGTGGGCGATTGGTACCGGGCGCACCGCAACGCCGGATCAAGCACAGCAGGTGCATCGGTATATTCGTGAGCTGCTGGCCGCGAAAGACGAGAACGTGGCGTCGACGACACCGATTCTTTATGGCGGCAGCATGAAAGGGAATAATGCGGCCGGACTGTTGGAAATGCCGGATATCGACGGCGGATTGATCGGCGGAGCGTCTTTGCAGGCGGACGAGTTCCTGGCGATCGTTGCCGCAGCGGCAAGTAATTGAGGATTTAATGAATACAACCCAAACCGTGGTGCTCATGGCCCACACTGTCATTGCAATCGTAATAGTCGTGCTCGTACTCCTGCAGCGAGGAAAAGGCGCGGACGCCGGTGCGGCATTCGGTGCTGGTGCGTCCGGCACGGTTTTCGGGTCTCGCGGCTCGTCAAACTTCTTTTCGCGCGCGACCGCGGTATTGGCAACGATGTTTTTTGCCAGCAGTCTCGCGCTGGCTTACCTCAGCAGCCAGGAAGCGGAGCGCCCGGAGAGTTTGATTGAAGGGGCGCGGGAGATTGAATTCGAGGATCCCGCCGGTACCCGGGGCGATGACAGGTCTGATGGCGTACTTGAGTTTCCTGAACTGGACGAGCCTCCGGGTACAGGATCTGGCAGTAGCGACATGCCGTCGCTGGACTCTGCAGAGTTGCCGGAATCGTCGACCGATGCGGATGACGACGACAGGAACTAGGCCCGGAAAATACGGCCAAACGATAGCAACATTATCCGTGCATCGACGCACGCCAACAGCCGATGTGGTGGAATTGGTAGACACGCTGTCTTGAGGGGGCAGTGGCGAAAGCTGTGCCGGTTCGAGTCCGGCCATCGGCACCATTCAGCAGGACGGGGCGGCCCCGTGCGGACCCGCCCCTTTTTCATTCCGCATCTTGCCGCAAGACTGTTACACGCATCGGACAGACTGTTACAATTCCCGATTAACGCGCCTGCAACAGGCTGATTTCACGAAGCGTGCACGTATAAATGTTGCAAGAATACCTGCCAGTCCTGATTTTTCTCGCGGTCGCCACCGGTATTGGTGTCGTATTGCTGGCACTGGGATTCCTGTTCGGCAGCGGACGTAAAGATGCCGAGAAGCTTTCACCTTATGAATGTGGATTCGATGCGTTCGACGATTCGCGCATGAAGTTTGACGTTCGCTATTACCTCGTCGCTATCCTGTTCATCATTTTTGATCTCGAGATTGCTTTCCTTTTTCCCTGGGCGGTGTCGCTGGATGTTGTCGGCGGCTTCGGTCTCGTGGCAATGGGCATTTTCCTGGCCATTTTGGTGGTTGGCTTCATTTACGAGTGGAAGAAAGGGGCGCTGGAGTGGGATTGATACAAGCGGCAGAAGCCAGGGAAGCCGATGGAGTGCCGGATATCGGCAGTGAGGACAGTCTGCAAAAGCGCGGCTTCGTTGTATCCAGCGTAGACAACGTCATGAACTGGGCGCGGACCGGCTCTTTATGGCCGATGACCTTCGGACTCGCCTGTTGCGCGGTCGAAATGATGCATGCCGGTGCCGCGCGTTACGATCTCGACCGTTTCGGTATTATTTTTCGACCCAGCCCGCGGCAGTCAGACGTCATGATCGTTGCCGGAACGCTGGTCAACAAGATGGCCCCGGCACTGCGCAAGGTATACGACCAGATGCCGGAGCCACGCTGGGTCGTGTCGATGGGCTCCTGTGCGAACGGCGGTGGCTATTACCACTATTCCTACGCGGTCACGCGCGGTTGCGATCGGGTGGTTCCAGTGGATGTCTACGTTCCAGGCTGTCCACCCACGGCAGAGGCACTGCTGTACGGACTCTTGCAGCTGCAGAAGAAAATTCGTCGCACGCAAACGATCGCCCGGTAAGACAGTCACGTATGACAGATTTTTACGAGACATTGGCCGCTCGGATAGACGAGCGATTTGGCGAGCACGCTACACGCATCGCTTCGCGTTGCGGGGAACTGACCTATCAGGTTGACAAGGATCGCCTCATCGAAGTCGCCACCGTTTTGCGGGATGAGCCAGCATTCCGATTCGAACAGCTGATGGATGTGTGCGGAGTCGACTACCTGTCGTTTGGCCAGGGGGAGTGGACGACGGAAAGTGCCACAGAAAGCGGCTTCAGCCGCGGCGTTGTTCGCAATCCGGTGATTCTTGATGAGGCCGACAACTTCGATCCACGACGATTCGCGGTCGTGTACCATCTGCTGTCGCTGCATCACAATGCACGGCTGCGATTGCGCGTCTACACGGGCATCGACAACCCACCGGTCGTGCGTTCCTTAGTCGAGGTCTGGAGTTCAGCCAACTGGTTCGAGCGCGAGGTTTTCGATCTGTACGGCGTCCTGTTCGACGGACATCCCGACCTGCGCCGCATCCTGACTGACTATGGGTTTATCGGTCATCCGTTCCGCAAGGATTTTCCGTTGATCGGTACAGTCGAGGTGCGCTACGACCCCGAGAAGGGACGAGTGGCGTATCAGCCGGTCAGCATCGAGCCGCGCACGCTCGTGCCGAAGGTCATACGGCGGGACAACCGCTATCGCGATGAACTGAAGGATCGACCTGAACATGGCTGAAATCCAGAGTTTCACCATGAACTTCGGGCCGCAGCACCCTGCTGCGCACGGCGTGCTGCGTCTCGTTCTCGAGATGGACGGCGAAGTTATCGTGAAAGCCGACCCGCATGTCGGCCTGTTGCATCGGGCGACCGAGAAGCTGGCCGAGTCCAAGCCGTTCAACCAGAGCATAGGTTACATGGATCGGCTCGACTACGTGTCGATGATGTGCAATGAGCATGGCTATGTACTAGCGATCGAAAAGTTGCTGGGCATCACTCCGCCGATTCGCGCTCAGTATATTCGCGTCATGTTCGATGAAATTACCCGGGTACTCAACCACCTAATGTGGTTGGGTGCACACGGTCTGGACATCGGCGCCATGACCGTGTTTCTGTACTGCTTTCGCGAACGTGAAGATCTCATGGATTGCTATGAAGCGGTCTCGGGCACGCGCATGCACGCGACCTATTATCGGCCTGGAGGCGTCTATCGCGACTTGCCGGACTCGATGCCCAAGTACCAGCCGTCGAAATGGCGCACCCAGAAACAGATCGACAAGCTCAACAGGATTCGCGAAGGTTCATTGCTCGATTTCATTGAAGCTTTCACCGAGCGTTTCCCCGGCTGTGTCGATCAATACGAAACGCTACTGACGGACAACAGGATCTGGAAGCAGCGCACGGTCAATATTGCCGTGGTCTCGCCGGAGCGTGCCTTGCAACTCGGATTTTCAGGACCAATGCTGCGAGGTTCCGGTGTCGAGTGGGATCTGCGGCGCAAGCAGCCTTATGAAGTATACGAGCAGATGGATTTTGACATACCTGTCGGTGTGAACGGTGATTGCTACGATCGTTACCTGGTTCGTGTCGAGGAAATGCGCCAGTCAAACCGGATCATACGACAATGCGTCGACTGGCTGCGACAGAACCCGGGTCCCGTAATGCTCGACGACCACAAGATCGTGCCGCCGACGCGTGTTGAAATGAAAGACGACATGGAATCGCTCATTCATCACTTCAAGTTGTTTACGGAGGGCTATTGCGTGCCTGAGGGCGAGGCGTACGCCGCCATCGAGGCCCCCAAAGGTGAATTTGGCGTGTATCTCGTATCGGATGGGGCAAACAAGCCGTATCGGCTGAAAATTCGCGCGCCCGGGTTTGCGCACCTCGCTGCGCTCTCGGAAATGGTGGAGGGGCATATGCTTGCCGACGTTGTGGCCGTCATTGGCACGCAGGATATCGTGTTCGGAGAGGTCGACCGATGAGTGCGACGCAGCCGTTGTCCGAACATGTGCGCTCGGAAATCGATCATTGGGTGGCAAAGTTTCCGCAAGATCGCCAGCGCTCCGCAGTTATTGCCGCGCTGCATGCCGTTCAGCACGAAAACAACGGCTATTTGACCGCGGAACTGATGAACGGTGTTGCCGAATACCTCGATTTGCCCACGATATATGTGTACGAAGTCGCGACATTTTATTCCATGTTCCAGACGCGACCTGTCGGCCGGCATAACGTGGCAATTTGCACGAACGTGTCCTGCATGCTGCGCGGGGCTGAGAATATCGTCGCGTACGTCGAGAACAAGCTCGGAATCAGGCTGGGCGAAAGCACGGAGGACGGGCGCATTTACCTGAAAAAGGAAGAAGAGTGCCTGGCTGCCTGTTGCGGCGCTCCGATGATGATGGTCGATCACAAGTATCATGAGAACCTGACCACCAGGACTGTCGACCAGATACTGGACGCACTCGAGTGAAGGATATCCGGCATAACCTGGTCTGTTTCAATACCTTTGAAGCCGAAGAGTCGTGGACGCTCGCAACCTATGAAAAGTTTGACGGATACAAGGCCTGGCGGCGCATTCTCGCCGGCGAGTTAAAGCCGGAAGAAGTCATCGAGACAGTGAAGGCATCGGGCCTGCGGGGACGCGGTGGCGCCGGCTTCCCGACCGGTCTCAAGTGGAGTTTCATGCCGCGCAGCGCCCCGGTCCAGAAATATCTCGTGTGCAACTCCGACGAGAGCGAGCCGGGCACCTGCCACGATCGGGAGATTTTGCGCGGCAACCCGCATGCCCTGATCGAAGGCATGGCAATTGCAGCGTATGCGATGGGTGCGACCGTCGCCTATAACTATATACGCGGCGAATTCATCGATGAACCGGTGCCTCGTTTCGAAGGCGCGCTGCGCGAAGCCTACGACGCGGGCTTGCTGGGCAAGGATATTCAAGGCTCCGGCATTGATTTCGACCTGCACACGTTTGTCGGCGCGGGCGCCTATATTTGCGGCGAAGAAACCGCGTTACTCGATTCGCTGGAAGGCAAGCCGGGGCTGCCACGATTCAAACCGCCGTTTCCGGCCAATTTCGGCCTGTACGGCAAACCTACGACCATCAACAACACACAAAGCCTTGCCAGCGTGCCGGCAATTATGCGCAATGGTGCGGCCTGGTTCGCCGCTCTTGGGCCGGAAGGATCGGGAGGCACCGCGCAGTTCTCGGTGTCGGGTCATGTAGAGAAGCCCGGCAATTTCGAATTGCCGATGGGAATCGCGTTCACGGACTTGCTTGAACTTTGCGGCGGCGTACTCGGTGGCCGCAAGCTCAAGGCCGTTATTCCGGGTGGTTCGTCCGTGCCGGTACTGCCGGCCGATATCATCATGAACTGCACGATGGATTACAACTCGCTGAAAGAGGCAGGCTCGTCATTTGGAACCGGCGCGGTGATGGTGATGGACGAAACGACCTGCATGGTGCGCGTGCTAAGACGCATTTCCCGGTTTTACATGGCCGAGTCCTGTGGCCAGTGCACGCCGTGCCGGGAAGGCACCGGCTGGCTTTATCGCATGCTAACCCGAATTACAGAAGGGCGCGGCGAGGATGCGGATCTGAAGAAATTGCTCGATGTCGCCAACAAGATCGAGGGCCATACGATTTGCGCATTGGGCGATGCGGCTGCCTGGCCGGTACAAAGTTTTCTTAAACATTTCAGGCATGAGTTTGAGTACATGATCAGGCATCGTGGTCGCAGCATTGTGGACGGTCCTGCCGAGGTAGCCGCATGAGCGACGACACCGTCACGTTGGAAGTCGACGGCGTTCCGTTCCAGGCGAAGAAAGGCCAGATGATCATGGAGGTCACTGACCGGGCAGGCCCCTACATTCCGCGTTTTTGCTATCACAGGAAGCTGAGCATCGCGGCGAATTGCCGCATGTGCCTGGTCGAGGTAGAAAAAGCCCCTAAACCCATGCCCGCCTGCGCAACGCCGGTTGGCGAGGGGATGAAGGTTTTCACGCGCTCGCCGAAAGCGATCGCCGCGCAACGTGCCACGATGGAGTTCCTGCTGATCAACCATCCGCTGGACTGCCCGATCTGCGATCAGGGCGGGGAGTGTGAGCTGCAGGACCTGGCCATGGGGTTCGGCCGGGACATTTCCCGATACAACAGTGGCAAACGCGTTGTGAAGGACCAGGATATCGGTCCACTCATCTCGACCGACATGACACGCTGCATTCATTGCACGCGCTGCGTCCGCTTCGGCCAGGAAATTTCCGGTATACAGGAACTCGGCACAATCGGTCGCGGCGAAAATATGAAAATCAGCACCTACGTCGCCAAGAGCGTCGACCACGAATTGTCCGGCAACATTATCGACCTGTGTCCGGTCGGAGCACTGAACAACAAACCGTATCGATACAGTGCGCGGGCCTGGGAAATGGTGCAGCGCGCAAGCGTTTCACCGCACGATTGTGTCGGCTCGAATATGTATGCCCATACCTTGCGCGGCACCTTGAAACGCATGGTTCCGAAGGAATTCGAGGCAATCAACGAAACCTGGCTGGCCGACCGGGATCGCTTCGGATTCGAGGGTATGTACAGCACGGACCGCCTCCTGGCTCCACGAATCAGGGAAAACGACCAATGGCGGGATCTGGGCTGGGACGAAGCGCTGCAATTGCTCGCGGAGAAGCTCCAGGGCAGTGCAGGCGAACGCGTCGGCGTCCTGGCTACCCCAAGTGCCACGCTGGAAGAGTACGCTTTACTCGCGGGCCTGGCGGACTCGCTGGGCAGCCCGAATATCGATCACCGTCTGCGCCGCCGCAACTTCCTCGATCAGCAAAACGATCCGGTATTTCCGTGGTTGGGCTGCGACATTGACGAGATCGAGTCACAGCAGGCAATAGTCGTAGTTGGCTCGAATTTGCGGTGTGAAGTGCCGATCATTGCGCATCGGGTACGCAAGGCTGCACTGAATGGTGCGCGGATAGCGTTTATCAATCACGAAGAGTACGAGTACTTTTTCGAAGCCGAGCAGCACCGCGCGGGCGACTCACTCGTCGATGAGCTCGCTGCCGTGGCCGTTGCTGCAGCAAAAGGGGCGGCTTTGCCGGCCACAGTCGAGGCCTTGTGCGAAGACGTAAAGGTCGAGAAACGCCACAAGCACGTCGCTGCGATGCTTGTCGATGCGGAATCGTCGCTCGTATTACTCGGGCTTATCGCCGGGCGCGGGCCGGACTTCGCGGCGCTGCGAGCGTTAGCCGATGCGATCGCCGGTTCGACGGGGTCACGAGTCGGTTTCCTTTCCGAAGGCAGCAATTCCGCAGGCGCACACCTGGCGGGAGTATTGCCGCATCGACAGGCGGGTGGTGCCGTGCGCAAGCACAGCGGCTTGAACGCCGATGAAATACCGGGCGCCGATCTCGATGCCATTCTGCTTTTCGGCGTTGAGCCGGACAGGGACATGTGGGCCGGGCACGAAACGGTCAGGCAATTGAGTGAGCGATCGTTCGTGGCCGCGATGACGCCGTTCACATCGTCTGCGCTGCAACAGTGCGCCGATCTCCTTTTACCCATTGGCACTTTTGCAGAAACCTCCGGCACCTTTGTGAATTGCGAAGGTCGTTGGCAGAGCTTCGCCGGAGTTGCCAACCCGGTAGGGCAGGCGCGGCCCGGATGGAAGGTTCTGCGAGTCCTCGGTAACCTGCTGGGCATCGAGAGCTTCGCCTACGAAACCAGCGAAGCGATACGCATTGAGTTCGAGCAAAAACTGGGGACGGTGTCGCCGGATAACTCCTATGCCGGCAAAGAGCCGGTGCAACGGTCCAGCGACGGCAAAAGTGCGCTGGAAACGGGCCTCGACGTTCCCATGTACGAGATTGACGGCGTCGTCCGCCGGGCAACTGCTTTGCAACTGACACCCGAAGCGCGTCGCCGACAAAGCCGGGAAGAAGCCGCGTGAATGCGCTGATTCCACAATTTATGGTCGATCTCTGGAATGGTGTGCCGCCAACGTTACAGCACGTTACTGTCATATCTACCCAGATTCTCGCCGTTACCATCTGTGTCATTCTGACAGTTGCGTTCACGACCTATTTCGAACGCAAGGTAATCGGGTTCATGCAAGGCCGGGTCGGTCCGAATCGCGTCGGCCCTCTGGGCCTCGGCCAGCCGTTTGCCGACGTCATCAAGCTTCTCATCAAGGAAGTAATAGTTCCACGGGAGTCGAATCGCTTCCTGTTTGTCATTGCGCCGCTGCTGTCGATCGTCCCGGCACTGGCTGCCTGGGCAGTTATTCCACTGACCGATTCCTTCGTAATTGCCGATATCAATGCCGGGCTGCTGTATGTTCTGGCTTTGACATCAGTAGGCGTGTACGGCGTCATTCTTGCCGGCTGGGCGAGCAACTCGAAATACGCGTTTCTCGGCGCAATGCGTTCAGCGGCGCAGATAGTTGCCTACGAAATCGCGATGGGCTTTGCCCTGGTAGGCGTCTTGATGGCCGCCGGCAGTCTCAACCTCGGAGAGATCGTGCGGGCGCAGTCGGGCGGATTCAGTAACTGGTTCCTCATTCCCCTGCTGCCGTTGTTCCTTGTCTACTTTGTGTCAGGCGTCGCGGAGACGAATCGCGCTCCCTTCGACGTCGCCGAAGGCGAATCGGAGATCGTCGCAGGATTTCATGTCGAGTATTCGGGCGTCTCGTTTGCCGTGTTTTTCCTCGCCGAATACGCCAACATGGTTCTTATCGCCGCGTTGACCTCGATTTTCTTTTTCGGCGGTTGGGCTTCATTCTTCGAGGGTTGGACATTTCTCGGGGAAAATCATTTCCTCCGCGAGCCCAGCTTCTTCTGGCTGGCGTTCAAGATCGCGTTTTTCATATTTGTGTTCTTCTGGTTGCGTGCGACGTTTCCACGTTACCGATACGACCAGATCATGCGATTGGGTTGGAAGGTTTTCATCCCGGTGACGATTATCTGGATTGCCGTTGAGGGTGTGATGGCCTGGATGCAGGTCGGCCCATGGTCGGGGATGGCAGGTTAGGGTGATGGACAAAATTCGCAACGGGCTGAAAACGCTTCTCCTGTGGGAGCTATGGCAAGGCCTCGCCGTGACGTTACGTAATTTTTTCCGGGACGATGTTACGGTTCAGTATCCGGAGGAAAAAACCCCGCAATCGTATCGATTTCGAGGTCTGCACGCGTTGCGACGCTATCCGAACGGCGAGGAACGTTGTATCGCGTGCAAACTTTGCGAGGCCGTCTGTCCGGCGCTGGCAATTACGATTGAATCGGCGGTCGGTGACGACGGAACCCGACGGACCACGCGTTACGACATCGACCTGTTTAAATGCATCTACTGCGGCTTCTGCGAAGAAGCCTGTCCGGTCGATGCCATTGTCGAGACCCGCATCCATGAATACCACATGGAGAAACCGGGCGAAAATATTATGACGAAAGATAAATTACTGGCCGTAGGGGATCGGTTCGAGGCAATGATCTCCGCGGACAAATCGGCAGACGCAAAATACAAATAAGGCATACGACTCTTGTTCCACGCTTTCCTGTTTTATTTCTTTGCGGCCGTGCTGATTGCCGCTGCCGGGGGCGTAATCTTCTCCCGTAATCCGGTTCATGCAGTTTTATTCCTGGTACTTGCCTTTTTCCAGAGCGCAGCCCTGTGGCTGCTGATTGAAGCCGAATTTCTTGCGATCGTGCTGGTTCTCGTTTACGTCGGCGCGGTGATGGTGCTGTTCCTGTTCGTCGTCATGATGCTCGATGTCGAAGTCGAACAGGTGCGAGGCGGGTTGACGCGTCACGCACCGCTCGGCCTGCTGGTCGCTGCATTGATGGTGTTTCAGTTGCTGCAGATCATCTGGTTCCGGACCAGTGGTGAGCCGGTAACGGCGGGCTTTCATCCGACACCGGAGGGGTACAGCAACACCGAGGCACTCGGTGCGGTTCTCTATACCGAGCACGTTTATGCATTCGAGATTGCGGCCGTGATCCTGCTGCTGGCAATCGTCGCGGCGATTACGCTGACAATGCGGCGCCGGCCCGGCCTGAAGGTGCAGGATATTTCAAAGCAGGTGTCGGTGCGCGCCGCCGATCGGGTTCGAAAGGTGAACATGCCGTCGGAGAAGCGGAAGTGATCATCGGCCTTCAGCACTATTTGACGATTTCGGCGATTCTCTTTGCAATGAGCGTGGCCGGCATCTTTATCAACCGCCGCAATCTCATCCTGCTTCTGATGTGCATTGAATTGCTGTTGTTAGCAGTCAACTTCAATTTCGTCGCCTTTTCACGCTATCTCGGGGACGAGACCGGACAGGTCTTTGTGTTTTTCATCCTGACGGTGGCGGCGGCGGAAGCGGCCATCGGCCTTGCCATCCTGGTGGTGCTGTTCCGCAACCGGAGCTCGATCAATGTCCAGGAACTGGATTCGATGAAAGGCTGATTGGGGTATGGAACCGGGAACAATGCAGGGTTTGCATCTGACAATCGTACTTGCGCCGTTGGTCGCGGCGATTATTGCCGGCCTGTTCGGACGGCAGATCGGTCGAGCCGGTGCACACTGGATCACCATTCTTGCCGTGGGACTGTCTTGTATTCTCTCGATCATCGTGCTCAAGGACCTGTACTGGGACGGCGGCGCGGTACAGAACTACAGCGTTTATACCTGGGCCGTCAGTGACGGGTTGCGGATGGAGGTCGGGTTCCTGGTCGACCGGCTGACGGCGCTCATGATGGTCGTGGTCACGTTCGTCTCGCTGATGGTGCATGTCTATACGATTGGCTACATGCACGATGACCCGGGCTATCAGCGCTTCTTCAGCTATATCTCGCTGTTCACGTTCTCGATGTTGATGCTGGTGATGGCGAACAATTTCCTGCAGCTTTTTTTCGGGTGGGAAGCAGTGGGCCTGGTCTCATACCTGCTGATCGGGTTCTGGTACCAGAGAGACACGGCGATTTTTGCCAATCTCAAGGCCTTCCTTGTCAATCGGGTCGGCGATTTCGGATTTATCCTGGGCATTGCCGGGATTGTCTGGGCGACCAATTCACTGGACTACGCGACCGTATTTTCGCAGGCGGACACCATTGCGTCGCGCAATATCGAAGTATTCAATGGCGTTCCCTGGAATGCGATGACCCTCATTTGCATCCTCCTGTTCATTGGAGCAATGGGGAAATCGGCACAGGCACCCTTGCATGTATGGTTGCCGGACTCAATGGAAGGTCCGACCCCGATCTCGGCTCTCATTCATGCGGCGACCATGGTGACTGCAGGCATATTCATGGTTGCACGCATGTCGCCCTTGTTCGAGCTGTCGGAAACAGCGCTGGCCGTCGTGCTGGTAATCGGCGCAATGACGGCGTTTTTCATGGGCTTGCTTGGCATCGTGCAAAACGATATCAAGCGCGTCGTCGCGTATTCCACGTTGTCGCAACTCGGCTACATGACGGTGGCACTCGGTGTCTCCGCATACGGCGCCGCCATTTTTCATCTGATGACGCATGCCTTTTTCAAGGCATTGCTGTTTCTGGCCGCAGGCTCGGTGATCATCGCCATGCATCATGAGCAGGACATTCGAAAAATGGGCGGCTTGCGCAAGTACATGCCGATTACCTACTGGACGGCATTGATCGGTTCGCTGGCCCTGATCGGATTCCCCGGCACGTCCGGTTTCTTTTCCAAGGATGCATTGATCGAGGCCGTCAAGTATTCCCATTGGCAGGGGCAGGGCGCCATCTACTGGATTGCTTACTTAAGCGTACTGCTCGGCGTGTTCGTGACAGCCCTTTATTCCTTCCGCATGTTCTTCCTGGTGTTCCACGGTGAGGAACGCACGAGCAGCAAGACCCGCTCACATCTTCATGAATCGCCCTGGGTCGTCACCGGTCCGCTCATTGTCCTGGCGTTTTTCTCGGCCGTCATCGGCTGGGTCACGATGGGACCTGTCCTGTTTGGCGGCTTCTTCGGCGATGCGATTGTGGTGACCGAGCAGCATGACGTACTGGCGCGGTTGGGCGAGACTTTCCAAGGCAGCGCAGCCTTCATTTTGCATGCGGCTGCGGGTCCTGTCATTTGGCTGGCGTTTGCCGGAGTGGCTGCCGCCTGGTACCTGTATCTCAAGCGACCGGAATTGCCCGCTGTCATCCGCGGCAGGTTTTCGGGTCTCTACGACCTCCTGGATCGCAAGTACTACTTCGATGACCTGTATATCCGGGGATTCGCAGGCGGTGGTCGGGCGGCAAGTCAATTCCTCTGGAAAAAGGGCGATGAGCTGCTGATCGATGGCGTCCTGGTCAACGGCACAGCACAATCCATCGGCCGACTGTCCGGTGTACTGCGACGGATCCAGACCGGCTTTTTGTATGACTATGCGTTCGCCATGATCATCGGACTGACCCTGTTCCTGGGTTGGCTTCTGATGTTCAACTAGGGGCGAAAAGCCGCTTCCATGGATCTGTCGACCAATATCCTGAGTTTGCTCATCTGGCTGCCGGTTGTCGGCGGCGTTGCTGTATTGCTCGCCGGCGACGGCGGAGATCCGCGTTCGTCGCGCGCCAGTGGCATGCGGTTCCTGTCGCTGGGCGTCACCCTGCTCACCCTGTTACTTGCCGTTTTCCTGTATCAGAATTTCGACTCGTCGACGTCGGAGATGCAGTTTGTGCAGCGCATCCCGTGGATCGAAGCGCTAAGCATCGAGTATCACCTGGGTGTCGACGGCATTTCGGTACCCCTCATTCTGCTGACGGCATTTATCACACCGCTGGTGATCATCGCCGGTTGGGATACGATAAAGGTCCGGCCAGCCCAGTATTTTGCGTCGTTTCTCATCCTCGAAGGCCTGATGATCGGCGTTTTCTCGGCACTGGACGCCGTCCTCTTCTATGTCTGGTGGGAAGCAATGCTGGTACCGATGTTCCTGATCATCGGTGTCTGGGGCGGTGCGCGGCGAATTTACGCAACATTGAAGTTCTTCCTGTATACGTTTCTTGGCTCCGTGCTGATGCTGGTGGCATTTGTCTACCTGTATATCCAGTCTGGCGATTTCCAGTTCACGTCGTTTGCCAGCGTGCCTTTGAGTCTATTCGAGCAGCAGTTGATCTTTCTGGCGTTTCTGCTTGCGTTCGCGGTGAAGGTGCCGATGTGGCCCGTGCATACCTGGCTGCCCGACGCTCACGTTGAAGCTCCGACGGGTGGATCGGTCATCCTGGCGGCGATCATGCTGAAAATGGGCGGCTACGGTTTTATCCGGCTGTCCCTGCCGATGGTGCCCGATGGCAGCGAGTACTTCGCCGGCCTGATGATCGCATTGTCACTGATTGCCGTCGTCTACATCGGCATGGTCGCGCTGATGCAGACCGACATGAAAAAGCTGATCGCGTACTCGTCCATTGCACACATGGGTTTCGTAACGCTCGGATTCTTCCTGTTCTGGTCGATAGGTGAGGGTAGCGGCGCCGAACTCGGGATAAGCGGTGGCATGGTGCAGATGGTGTCGCACGGTCTGGTCTCCGGTGCAATGTTCCTCTGCGTCGGTGTGCTGTATGACCGCGTCCACAGTCGCAATATTGCCGACTACGGCGGAGTGGCGAATACCATGCCGGTCTTCGCGTCATTCATGGTCCTGTTTGCGATGGCCAATGCCGGTCTACCGGGAACGTCCGGTTTCGTCGGTGAGTTCATGGTCATTCTCGCCAGCTTCAAGGCAAATTTCTGGTACGCCTTCCTGGCGGCGACGACATTGGTGCTGGGAGCTGCCTACACGTTGTGGATGGTCAAGCGCGTGATATTTGGTGAGGTCGCCAATAACAAGGTGGCGGGACTGACCGATCTCAATCGCCGCGAGTTTTTCGTGCTGGGGGTGCTGGCGCTGTCGGTATTGCTCGTCGGGCTATGGCCGGCGCCGCTGGTTGATTTGATGTCTGTGACCGTACAGGACCTCGTTGAACAGCTGGGCCAGTCGAAACTGCCGGTACTGTCAGGAGCACTGTCCGAATGAGCCTGTCAGAGTTGATGATTGCGGGTCCCGAAATAGTGCTGCTGGCATTAATTTGTGTGGTCCTGCTGGCAGATCTTTTCATCAGTGATGAGCATCGGGTTGCTACCTTCTGGCTCGCAATTGGCGCGTTGCTGATTACTGCCGTTACTCTGTGGGCGACCGCTCCGGCCGAGCGTGTGCTGATGTTCGACGGCAGTTACGTTAGTGACTCGCTCTCGCAGCTCCTGAAGCTTGCGTCCGTCATCCTGGTCGCAGTCGGCTTCCTCTATGCGCGCGATTACCTGCGCCAGAACGAATTGTTGAAAGGCGAGTTCTATACGCTGGGCCTGTTCGGCCTGCTCGGCATGATGATCATGATGTCGGCGAACAGCATGCTCACCATGTACCTGGGTCTGGAAACGCTGGCCTTGTCGCAGTATGCGCTGGTCGCCTTCGATCGCAATTCCAGGAATGCCGCTGAATCCGCGATGAAGTATTTCGTGCTGGGCGCCATAGCATCCGGTGCTTTGCTGTATGGCATCTCCTGGATCTACGGCGTAACCGGTGTCCTGCAGTTCGACGAAATTGCCGCAGTGTTGCGTGACAACCCCGAATTGAACGCGGTACCCCTCTGGTTCGGAATCGCATTCCTGATCGTCGGCATTGCGTTCAAATTCGGCGCCGTGCCTTTTCACATGTGGTTGCCCGACGTTTATCAGGGTGCAAGATCTCCGGTGACACTGTACATCGCATCCGCGCCGAAACTGGCGGCACTCGCTTTGATCTTGCGCATCCTGGGCGACGGACTGGGCGGTGCCCATGACGTCTGGCAGGACATGATCATGGTCGTTGCTGTCCTGTCGCTGGTGATTGGCAATGTCGTTGCGATCGCGCAGACCAACATCAAGCGCATGCTCGGATACTCCGCAATCGCTCATGTGGGTTTCATCCTTGCCGCCGTCTATGCCGGCACGGACCAGGGATACGCGGCAGCGCTGTTCTACACGTTGACCTATACGGTGATGGCTGCCGGCGCTTTCGGCATGGTGATCCTGCTGAGCCGCCAAGGTTTCGAAGCCGAGAATCTCGGTGACTTCAAGGGCCTGAATGCACGCAGCCCCTGGTTCGCCCTGATGATGCTGTTTTTCATGTTCGGCATGGCGGGCGTGCCGCCGTGGGTCGGATTCTTTGCCAAGCTCAATGTGATCAACGCTGTTTTGGCTGTCAACAATACCGGACTTGCTGTCTTGATGGTGGTCGCCGCCGTGGTCGGTGCCTACTATTATTTGCGAGTCATCTGGTACATGTATTTCGACAAGCCGGAAGATCGTTCCGTTTTTCAGGCCGATGCCGATACACGGCTGGTGCTGAGCCTGAACGGCGTCGCGGTGCTGATGCTGGGCATACTGCCCGGTTGGCTTCTGAAATTGTGCATCGAGGCAATCGGCTGATGTATTGCCGTCTGCCAGGTCAGTACGGTTGCGTGCTTGTAAAGGCCGGGTCGTAACTGTAGTATGCCGCCCCTGCAGGTGCGGGGTGGAGCAGTCTGGCAGCTCGTCGGGCTCATAACCCGAAGGTCGCAGGTTCAAATCCTGCCCCCGCTACCATTGCAGCTACCCCACCGAGAGCCGGGAAATTTGCCGTTAGGTACCGTTCTCCATCCTGTTCGGTGGGAAGGGTTGTGATTGGGCCGATGATCTCGCGCAGCAGCGGGCGGGCTGCAGCCACGTCGTCAACGTCCAGCGCCGTTTGCAGATCCTCCATCGCCGTAAGGTACGCATCGGCCGCCAGAAATGCGTCGGGCTCCTGCGTCCGCGCTGTCCGGCGCAGGCGCCGCATGGCGGGCTCTGCCTCTTCCGCCGACAGAACTCCGGTCGAGACCAGACGCTTCAACTCAGCGAGTCGCGGGTCGGCCTTCGGTGCCGGCATGGTGAGGGTTCGCGCATAGCGCTTGCCGTACTCGATGAACTCGGGCCGCAATAGCTTGGTCCGTACCGGTTCCAGAATCAGTTTCTCGGCCAGCGTGCGGGCGACACCGAGGTCGTTCTTGCAACCTGGGCCCGTGTGGCGATTTCCGCAGACGTATCGATGAGCTTTGCCGCCGGTGATGGTCAGCTTGGCGCCGCACACGCCGCACTCGAGAAGTCCGGACAAGAGGTAGCGTGGCCGGGCCTTCGGGCTCGCGAATCCGGTCTGTCCGCGGGCCTGTACACGGTCCCACGTGCTCCGCTCGATGACCGCCGGGCCCTCGTGAACGATCCAGTCGGAGCGCGGATTTTCTATTCGCTTGCGCTTGGAGGAGTCGGCCCGGGACCGGACCCAGCGAGACCGGTTCCAGATCACCTGTCCGATGTAACGCTCGTTCCGAAGTATCGCGTGAAGAGCGGAGACACGCCATTTCCCGTCCGCGGCCCGCTGCTTGCGATTCCATGTGGCGCCGGGAGCGGGTATGCCTCGAGCATTCAAGTCCATCGCGATGGCACGCTGCGACTCGCCGGCGGCGAATCGCTCGAATATTTCGCGGACGACGGCCGCCTCCGCTGGAACGATTTGGCCTTGCGAATAGCCGTAGGCCTTGCCGCCGGTCGGCTTGCGGTCGCGTGCCCGGCCCTCCAGGCCCCGTCGCGTACGGCGGCCGATCTCGCGGCGATATGCTTCGCTGCTTGCACCTAGCACGGCGGCAAGGATGCCGGCCGACTCCTGTCGAGTGTCTAGATCCTGTGTCACTACCTCGACACCCAGGTCCGCGAGCTCGGCCAGCCGCGGCGCCTGCTCGGCGAGATTGCGCCACAGCCGCGTACAGTCCTCGGCCAGGATAATTTCGAACTTGCCCTTCCGGGCCGCTTCTATCATTTCCTGGTAGCCGGGCCGACGCGCGGTGCCGCCGGAGATCGCCGCATCAGAGAAGCGTGCTACGACCGTGAAGTTGTGCTGCGCGGCCAGACGATCGCAGACGCGAAGTTGATCGGGGATCGATCGGTCACTTTGCAGCTCGGTCGAAAAGCGGGCGTATATTGCGGCTCTCACGTTCCCCCTCACGCTGTTGCTTGGTCGGTAGTTTGTCCCCGCTGCGGCGTTCGCGCAACCTGCGCAGCCCGGCGCGGGTGATGATTTCGACGAGTTGGCGTTCGGCAGGTGTCATGAGATGTTGAAGTTTTCGCCACTTTTCCTTACGTCCGTGAACTTTGCACAAAGCGTAGCTATAACTGATCGCTGCGGACACTGAAAAGCCAGACAGGGCAGGTCGCGCTTCTCGTTGCGATTCAGCAATCCAGGTAAACGCGGACAATTCCGGGCCGCTCGTGTCCGAGCTCGCGGCTGATCGTCAGGCGGGCGTGCTGGTCGAGTTGCCGTTGTTCCAGCGACAGGGACTTCGTTGTCGGCCCGTTGGCCACCGGCGCTGCCCAACCAGTCAACTCTTCGTACCGGCGCTGCGCATAGGCATGTCGCAATCCGTGCATTCGCGATAAGCCCGCTCGGATGGTCTGTCCCTCGTAGATGCGAAGCTGCTGCCGGTAGTTTCGATCGCTGGGGATCAGCGAGCCCTTGCCAGCGAGAAGATGGGCGCGATCGAGCACGGCCCGCTGCATCGGACTCTGGATCGGGATGGATCGCGCCTTGCCGCCCTTGGTCCAGGAGGCCTTCAGCTCAAGACGATCGCCTTTATCTGCGTAGACCGGGCTGAACTTGATAGCTTCCTCTCGCCGCAGCCCGAAGACCCGTTGCAGCTCGAGACTCATCCGTATTTGCGGGTCCGTGACCCGATCCAGCTCAGCGTCAGAGACTGATCGGGCTTTCGACTGGCCCGTCACGAACTGACGGTTGGGGATCCCGTAGTGGTCATTCGACCGGGCGATGACATTCTGCCGATCCACTTTGCGGGCCCACCAGCGTAAGGCCGACATGCGATTCTTGATGGTGCCGATGGCCACCCCCGTGGATAACCAAAATTCCACCAGCGCCTGGACGTGCTTCGGCTTCAGGGAATGGCTCCCCAACCCTCGATAGCCCAGTTCGTGGAGCTGGTTGGCCACGAGCGTGAGCTCACGCTCACGCCGGGCCTGTGTTCCGAAGCTGCCGTCGCGGTTCTGGCGGCAGAGCTGTTTCAGTTGGTGGTTCAGGCCTCTCACGGTGTCAACTAACCTTTCTGGTAAGTGTTTCCGACCACCCTGGGGCCGTAGCCGTCAGAGCTCACCGACAATGAGCCGATGAAAACGGTCTCGGGACACCAATCCCGTCTGACCTGAAGCTGCCTGGTGACAGGCAACGCCGGTTGTCCCTGTTGGGATCGGTCCGGCGCAGACCAACCGACTG
>CAYVLL010000003.1:0-40607 GCA_964452235.1 uncultured Woeseiaceae bacterium | reverse complement strand
CCAGTGACTGCAAGCCTTCTTCCTTGCCGCGTACGCCGACCTTGGTAGCCAGAAATATCTCCTGGTTGTAGCCGAGGTCGGACAGGAAGTTACCGAGAACCTCCTCGGAATCGCCGTAGGCAGGCGCGGTGTCAATCAGGGTTCCGCCGTGTTCCACGAGAGACGTCAGTACGGCCTTCAGTTCCGCACCGCCGTCAGCCGGTACGGCTTCGAATTCGTCGGATGTGCCGAGTCCGATGACCGGGATCTCTTCGTCGGTTCCCGGGATTTGACGCCGATCCATCACAGGGGAATCGCCTGCTGCCACGGCCGGCAATGATAGCGTCACTCCCGCTGCAGCGGTCAGTTGCAGGAAGGTGCGCCGGGTTTGTTCTGGGTTCATCGGACCTCCTTGACCTTAGCCATTCTCTCACGCAATTCTCGCTCGACCATAGTATACGTAACCTGCGCCCGAGTACCGGCGCGGTGAAGGCCGCTGCGCCGGCATTTTTGCTAGGCGCTGCCTCCTCCCTGCCGTTACAATAACGACCCGTGAGAAAAGCGACCCATGAAAATTGCGGATCAAGGCGGGTGTAGTTCAAAGGCAGAACATTAGCTTCCCAAGCTAAGAATGAGGGTTCGATTCCCTTCACCCGCTCCAGTCATGCGGACTCTGGCAATTCCTGAACGACCGTGACCACGCCACCTATCTCCAAGACCCGCCTGATGTCCGCTCGACAATGCCTTAAGCGCGCCTGGCTGGAGCTACATCGCAGTGAACTTGCTGTCACAAGCGCAAACAACCGAATGTCGCTGCGCGCGGGACGGGATGTGGATGTGGCGGCGCGACGAATTTACGGAGGTGGCGGTGGACATGTCGTCGAACTCCAGGACGGCTTCGATGCCGCGATCGCACGGACGAAGGAACTACTGCTGCAGCACGTAACGGACCCGGTCTTCGAGGCAACACTGAGCGTTGCAGGCTTACTGGTACGTGCGGATGTACTGCAACGGGAAGGACGCCACTGGCACCTCATCGAAGTCAAAGCCAGCACGCAAATCAAGGAAGAACATGCGTTCGACTGTGCTATCCAGAGCTGGGTGCTGAGCCATGCCGGCATGAGCATCGCCCGGATCAGTCTCGCGCACGTCAACAACCAGTTCACGTATTCCGGCAATGGTGACTATCGCGGTTTGCTGATCGAACACGATATGCAAGATGCAATCGATCCATTGTTGCCGCTAGTCCCCGGGCACGCTGCTCACGTGCGCGATACGCTGGATGGTCGCGAACCGGACATTGGCGTCGGCAAGCATTGCTTTCATCCCTGGGAATGCCCCTTCGTCGTTTATTGCTGGCCGGCTGAAACGGATTTCCCGGTCCAGGACCTTGGCGGCAGCAAAGCGCAACTGGGCAAACTGGTAGGCGAAGGATTTCGCGATGTTCGCGACGTTCCAGCGGCACGTTTGACCGAACGACAGCGCCGCATCCGGAGAATTACGCGCTCGGGACGAGCCGAGTTGTCGCCACTGGCTGCACGTGAAGTCGCATTGATCGGCTATCCTCGTTATTTCCTGGACTTCGAAACGATTGCACCAGCGGTGCCGATCTGGCCGGGAACGCGGCCCTACACGGCGCTGCCCTTTCAGTGGTCCTGCCACTTCGAGCCGGAGCCCGGCGACGTGCGTCATGCCGAATTCCTGGACCTGACCGGCGACCCGCCGATGCGCCGCGTGGCAGAGTCACTCATACGTGTGCTCGGTTCCACGGGAACGGTATTGATGTACACCGCTTATGAGCGTCGGGTCATCAATCAACTGATTGCAAACTTCCCGGACCTCGAAGCACCGTTGTCACGTATCGCGAGTCGGCTGCTGGACCTGAAGGTCATCGTCGCACGCCACTACTATCACCCGGGCATGCACGGATCGTGGTCGTTGAAGGCAGTGTTACCGACGATCGCGCCCGACCTCAGTTACCATCAACTCGAGGAAATACAAGATGGTACTGATGCTTCTGAAGGTTATATCGAGGCTATTGATCCCACCACCAGTGCGGTTCGCAGAAGCGAACTGGACCAGCAACTGCGGCGTTACTGTCGTATCGATACCGAAGCGATGGTACGACTCACGCACTTCCTGGCTGCCGCTGCGGATTGAATTCGCGCGCAACGTTTACAACGCGGTCCTGCGTCGCAACGAACGCCGATAAAGAGTTCCGCGGCAGCCACAGTTTACTCAGCGAAATGCGGGCGGCAGCGGCGACTCCGACCGCATATAACGATCGCGCAGCAATGTCTGGCGACTTTCCATTGGCATGAGCCGGCCCCCGATCAGTACCTGCTCCGGATAACTGCGTAGCTCCAGAGGATCGTCGTTCCAGATGACGATGTCGGCGCGCTTGCCCGGTTCGATACTGCCAATCTGCTCATCGAGACCGAAGATCTCGGCCGGTGCCAGAGTGATCGCCGCCAGGCCGTCGGCCCACGGCAATCCATTGGCAACGGCAATACCTGCCGCCTGTGTGACGTTGCGCGCGTTGTGATTCTGGCTGAATGAATCGCCACCGACCGCGAATCGTACGCCGGCCTCAGCGAGAATTGCGGCCGTTTCGAGACGGGCATTCAGGCGCTCGAATGAGCCGGGCAGGTTTCCGATGGAATCGAGGATGACCGGCACCTCTGCGGTTGCCAGTTCGGTCGCCACCAGCCACGCCTCGGTGCCGCCGACGATTATCATCCGGATATCATGGTCCCTTGCAAGCCGCAGGGCCGCCGTAATGTCGCTCGCACGATGTACGTCGACCACCAGCTTTCGTTCCCCGGACAGAACCTCACTCAAGGCAGCGAGATCAGTGGGGCTCAACGAGTAATTGCGCCGGCGACCTTCTTCGAAGGCCTCGCGGTTGGCAGCAAAATCACGGGCGTCGTGCAATGCGGTTCGCAATATCATCAGTGCTGTCGCGCGGGAACCCGCAGCGAGGCTGCTGCCGGTTTCGCCAAGTTGGGCAATCACGGCTACACCGCGATCGAGCATGTAGTCGTTCGTATCGCCCAGATGCACAACGGACGCCAGACCGGACAAAACCCGACTGTAATTACCCAGTTGATCCATCGACGCGCCATCCGGCGCGATGACCGCGTGCGTGATGCCCGCGATGCGATTGATCGCAACCAGCGACGAGCGGGGGTTATAGGCGTCAGCCACGTCGAACCCCGCTGAAAACTGGTCGCCACGCTGGATGAAATCGACCGTTCCTGCGACCGCATCGACTTCGACCAGGCCGATCTGTCCCATTGGCGTCATGAGCCCCGGGGTGACGACTTTGCCGGCTGCGTCGATTCGCCGGGCGTCGGCGGGGATCTCCAGGTTGTGGCCGACGGCCGCAATGATCCCGTCCTCGACGAGGATCACGGCATTTTCAATAGAGCCCTGCGGTCCGACCGTGTGCACCGTTGCACCGGTGATGGCCGTAATCCCGGCGTAGGCGGGCGCCACAATCAGGGCGGCCAAAGCCAACGCAACGACGGCGGGCGTCGGTTTTGCCCGCGAAATCATTGTCCACCCCCGTGCTGAGCCAGCGAGCCGAGGGTGAAATCCGTGACCGGGTTTCGTGCCGGATCGTCACGGTCATATACGAGCGCTCCATCGATATAGACGCGGGATACCTTCGTGTAAACGCTGAACGGGTCGCCGGCCCAGACGGTTACGTCCGCCATTTTTCCCATTTCGAGCGTGCCGACCATTTCGCTGATGCCCAGCGCCTTTGCCGGGTTGCTGGTAATCCAGCGAATAGCGTGGGCCGGCGTAATATTTATACCTGCACGCGCCGCCGCGCCGACAATCTTTGCCGTCTCCTGGTTCAGCCGCTGGATTCCGAGATCGTCATCCGAATGTACGATGGCGCATGCACCTGCCTGGTCGACGATTGCCGCATTTTCAATAATGCCGTCGTAAGCCTCCATCTTGAATCCCCACCAGTCCGCCCAGACTGCCGCGCACGTGCCACTGTCGGCGAGGAGATCCGGAATTTTGTAGGCCTCGACGGCATGGTGGAACGACGCTATCCGATAGCCGAACTCTTCTGCGATATCGAGCATGATCGCCATTTCGTCTGCCCGGTAGCAGTGGTTGTGCACGAGAATCTCGCCATCGAGGACGCCGACCAGGGTCTCCAGCTGCAAATCGCGTAACGGCGCGTCACCATCGCCATCCAGGGCCTTTTCAGTCCTTGTGCGATAGTCCTCTGCGGCAATCCAGGCTTTGCGGTAGCCCGCGACATTGCCCATGCGGGTGAACGGCGCTACACCTTTCCCCACCCCGTACACTCGCTTTGGATTCTCCCCGCAGGCCATTTTCAGACCGTGCGGTGCACCGGGAAACTTCATATCCTGCATGGTGCGACCGGGAATGTTTTTTACCGTCACACTTCGACCACCAAAAAGATTTGCCGACCCCGGCAGAATCTGCAGCGCAGTCACGCCGCCTGCCAGTGCAGCGACAAAACCGGGGTCCTGCGGCCACAGGCTGTGTTCTGCCCATACTTCGGCGGTATTCGCTGCCGTCATTTCATTGCCATCGGAATGCGCATCGACCGACGGAGAGGGGTATACCCCGAGATGCGAATGCAGATCAATGATACCCGGTGTCACCCACTGCCCGGACGCGTCGACAACGAGCGCGCCTTCGTCAGAAAGATTATTACCGACTGCCGCGATCTTGCCATCCCGCATCAGCACGTCAGCAGCGTCGAGCTGCTCACCTGTCCCAGTCAGCACCGTGGCGTTTCGCAAGAGCGTCGTTTCGTGTGGTAGCGCCGAGTAACGACTGCTGAATGCGGATGTTGACGAAAGCTCGCTACTGCTATCGGCACCGTCGTCATGTTGGCAGCCGGCAGCAGCCAGGCAGGCGGTTACAAGGATCAAAACATACTTCATCGGTTTCTCCCTACGCTGCAGAGCGCACTATACCGGAATGAATAGGGTAGAATTGCGAGAACGTAGTGCATGAGTGAAATGGCCGGCTATGGCGACCAAGTCTTCAGATACAGAAAGCGATCTGCCGCCCGAGGTTATTCGAGCCATTGAGCAGGGACGAAAAATCGAAGCGATAAAGTTGCTGCGGGAAGCAACAGGGATTGGCCTCGCCAATGCGAAGGTGCTGGTTGAGAGAGCCTGGCGCGAGCATCGGCCCGGACCTGCAATGCCGGAATTGGTCACGGAAGAATCGAATATCGGTACGGTGCTGAAGTTGCTGTTGATCATTGCAGTTGTTTTTTTCCTCTACCACCAGTTCATCGACACCTGAAGTACCTCGCTGGACACGCCAAGGAGGCGGATCTGAATGCTTCAGCGAGGAAAGTATTTTTGCTTCTGCGTGCATCGGTACTGTAGCAAGGAGAACGAAAATGAACAGTGAGGGGGCGCCGCGTGACCACGCGCCGGGGGACAGTTACGGGGATCCGGACGAGCAAACCGGCACTCGAAGAATAGAAGAACATATCAAGTCGCGATCCACCTGGCTGCGAGGCTTGTTCATGCTCGTATTTATTGTCATCTACGGCATATCACGGATTGTTGTTGGCGCGGTCGTGCTATTGCAGTTTCTGTGGGTTCTCTTTACCGGCGAAACCAACCAGCAACTCAAAATGCTGGGCAATTCGCTCGCGTTCTATACGAGCCAGATTATCCGTTATCTGACCTACAACAGCGAGCGTCGCCCGTTTCCGTTTGAGGAGCCGTGGCCGCCGGGAAGCAGTGACGACTGACCGATTCCGTCGGCCACTTCTTTGCCGGGAGGCCGCGCCGTGACAGCCACATGACCGTTGACGGATGGCAAGAACACTGGGCGCTGTTGCTGGGCGCCGTGGTCGCATTGTGCATTGCGGTCGTCGCGCTCGCTCAATGGTTCAAGTCGACCGCTCATAGCCGGTTGCGCCATGCTCGAAGGGAACTTCGTGCAAAGCGCAGTGCCTTCAGCAAAGCAGAGTCGGTCGTAGCCGCCGCACAACGAAAGGCCAGGCGACTGCACGAGCGTGCCGACCGGGCGAAACCTCGTCACCTTCATGAAGCCGATGAGGCCCTGGCAGATGCCCGGGCGCTGGCCGGGATCGCTCATGACCAGGTGCTGGTAGCGGAGAATCATTTACGCCGCATCATTGTTGAAGAATATCCACCCGCCCGACAGGCGCGCTTGCGTGTCAAGTACGGTGTACAGGAAGTCCCGGACAAGCGGCCTTTTACATTCTGAATTAGCAGACAGACCCTGCGAGGAAATTCCATGAACGCCGAATCGCTTTTTTCACTGGCGGGCATGCTGGTACTGCCCGGCTGGTTGCTGCTGGTATTTCTGCCACGCTGGAAATTCAGCGCAACCCTGATCTCCGCCGTCGTTATTCCTGGCCTTCTGGGCTTGCTGTATGCGTGGTTGATCGCGATGCACTTTGGCGGCAGCGACGGCGGATACGGCTCGCTTGCCGAGGTCCAGGCGCTCTTCAGCAATGAATTTCTCTTGCTCGCCGGATGGATTCACTACCTGGCATTCGACCTTTTTGTCGGCAGTTGGGAGGTACGCGACGCGGAGCGCACAGGCGTACACCACCTTGCGGTTATTCCCTGCCTGCTGCTCACCTTCCTGCTTGGGCCCGTCGGATTGCTGCTGTACCTTGCTATTCGCATCGGCGTCAGTCGCCGTGTCCTGCTGACCCACGAGGCTTAGGGATTGTCCGGAATTAATGCGTTTCTAGCCGAGATTTATCGGCGCAATCCGCTGCTGGCGCTGGTCGGCTGGTTGCATGTGCTCCTGTTGCTTGCCACGGTGGTCGGCGTGCTGGCAGACGATCGCCAGGTTCTGGGTATCAATACATGGGTCAAGCCCATGAAATTCATGGCGTCCCTGGTAATCTACCTGTGGACCATTGCATGGTTCACTCGTTACATCAGCCGACCGCGCTGGGCGATCAGGACCATCAGCATCGTCATTGCAACGGTGCTTGTCCTTGAATCCGTGTGCCTGCTGCTACAAGCCGGCCGGGGCACCACTTCCCATTTCAACGTAGCCACAGACTTTGATGCCGCCATCTTCCAGATGATGGGAATACTCATCGGTATCAACATGCTGATGGCAGTCGCCATTCTCATTATGTTCGCGAAGCCAGCCGCGAAGATACCGGCTGCCTACCTGTGGGGCATCCGGGGCGGGTTGCTGCTGTTTCTGGCAGGCGGCGTGCTCGGCGGCATCATGATCGTCAACAACGGTCACACGTTTGGCGCGCCGGACGGTGGGCCCGGGCTACCGATTCTCAACTGGAGCACGACGGCCGGTGACTTGCGTTTTGCGCACGGCCTGGCTTTGCACGCATTGCAGATCCTGCCGCTATTCGGTTTCGCAATCAGTCGTTGGTCCCTGCTTTCGTCGGAGGCCGCGCGCTTGACGGTGCTGGCAGCAGGTACCTTCGCCTACGCCTGGCTCGTTTACCTGCTTGCCCGCCAGGCCATGGCCGGCATTCCGCTTGTCTGACTGGCGGTTCGGCTGGAATTTGTGCGACGGCCTTTTTACTGTCCGGCATTTTCCCGCCACCCTGTCCAGCCCGGCCCGCGAACGACACGACCCGGTAACGCCCCGGTATGTTCGCCGTCCTCTATAACCTGCGTACCGTTAACGAACACATGCGCAACTCCCACGGCGTATTGATGCGGATTCTCAAACGTCGCCAAATCATCGATTGTCTTCGGGTCGAAAACAACGACATCCGCGTAATAGCCTTCAGCAAGCCGGCCTCGCTCGCGTATGCCGATATTGGCGGCCGGAAACGCCGTCATGCGGCTTATCGCCTCGGCCAGCGACATTATTTTTTGCTCGCGTACGAATTTTCCGAGCACCCGTGCGAAGGTGCCGTAAGCACGCGGATGAGGATTCGATTGCAGGAAAACACCTTCGGTGGCCGGTGCGGCGGCATCCGAACCGAAACTGACCCAGCGCTTGGCGGCTTTGCGCCGCACGTTGTCTTCGGACATCATGAAATAGCCGACGTCCACGCGGCTGTCGTCTTCAATGACCAGGTCGATTGCTGTCTCGGCGGGATCGGTGCCACGCAACTCTGCAACCTCGGCGAGCGTCTTGCCGATCAGTGGCTTCAGGTCGGGGTTGCGGAATCCCAGGAGCAGGATATTCCCGGCGCCGGCCTGCACAAAACGATTCTCCCAGTCCGCATCCGGATCGTTCATTTCAGCAACGACGCGGGCACGCAATTCCGGGTCTTGCAGGCGGGCGACCCAGGCATCGTGGCCCCCTTCCTGGACCCAGAGCGGCATTGAGGCGTTCAGGCCGGTGGCGCTGGCCGCGTACGGATACATGTCCGCTGTGATTGACAGCCCGGCTTCGCGTGCCGCCTCGATCATGCCGAACACGCCCTGCAGCTTGTACCAGTTGGGTTGCCCCGATGCCTTCAGATGATAAATCTCCGCAGGCGCTCCGGTCAGGCTGGCGATCTTGATCAGTTCCTGAACACCTTCTTCCAGGCGATTGCCTTCCGAACGAATATGGGAAATATAGGCACCGCCGAATTCGGCGGCTGCATTGACGAGCGCAATCAGCTCATCCGTGTCGGCGAAACTCGCCGGCGCATAGATCAGCGAGGAACCGACCCCGAGTGCGCCGTCGCGCATCGCATCACGGACGAGATCCTGCATTCGCTGCAGCTCCTCGTCGGACGCAGGCCGATTGTCGTAGCCGATCTCATGAATCCGCACGGTTGTGGCCCCGATGTAGGAGGCAATGTTTGGAGATACGCCCCTGGCCTCCAGGAATTCCAGGTATTCATTCAAGGTGGTCCATTCGACGGCAAAGCGAATTTCACTCTGCCTCTCGATCATTTCGGCTCGCATGCTGTCGTTCAATGGACCCATCGATACGCCTTCACCCATGACCTCCAGGGTAACGCCCTGTTTCAGGTCACTCATGGCACGGCCGTCTTCAATCAGTGACCGCGTGGCCCAGGAGAGCATATTGATGAAACCCGGCGCGACGGCAAGTCCGGCAGCATCGACTTCGACGTCTGATGACGCTTCCCCGAGATCTCCGATTGCCACAATACGATCGGCCCTGATCGCAATGTCCCCGGCATAGGGTTGACCACCGAGACCGTCGTAGATTGTGCCGCCGCGAATAATCAGGTCGTATCGATCGATCGGATCGCCCCTGCCGGAGCACGCAGCAACCACTAAGGTCATACAGGCTGCAAGTAAGCCAATTGCGAATCGTCCCGTACTCCTGGTCAAGACCGCCCTCCCTTGTTGGCTCTCCCTTGTCCGTTCTCCCGTGCCACGCTGCTCGTCTGGCGTCAGTTGGCGTCAGCCGCGGCTTCGGGCTCGCTCAGGCTGCGAGCAACGTTTTCGACTTCGCGCCATACGCGCAAAAGATTACCGCCGAGTATCTTTTCAATGTCATCAACGCTGTAGCCTCTTTCAAGAAACCCCTGCACGAGATTGGGGTAGGTGGATACGTCTTTAAGCCCGACCGGCAGCGTGTCGCCCACGCCGTCGTAATCGGAACCGATTCCGACGTAGTCAATGCCGGTGAGGCGCACGACATGATCGAAGTGATCCAGTGTCTGTTCAAGAGTGGCAAACGGGTAGGGGCCGTGTTCCCCGGCGTACTGGTCGTAAAACTGTTGCCGAACTTCGCTACTGCTTTCTACATCGTTTTCTTCGAGCCAGGCGGTAAATGCCGCGCCCCGTTCATCACCGTATCGTTGCGAATCACCAGAGATAAACGCCGAGCCGAAGCTGATCATTATCAGCCCGCCATTGCCGGCAAGCGACTGAATCATTTCATCCGACATGTTGCGCTCCCACCCGGGAGTAAAGTGTCGCGCCGAGGAATGCGAGGCGATGACCGGCGCCTTCGAAACCTCGAGAACGTGGCGGAAGGCATCGTCGGAGAGGTGGCTGACATCGACGATGATCCCAAGCCGGTTCATTTCACCGACGACTTCCACACCGAAATCACTGAGTCCACCCCAGCGTTTGTCGTCGTCATACGACGAATCCGAAAGCTGATTGGACAGGCTGTGTGCCAGCGTGATGTAGCGAATTCCTCGCTCGAAAAAATAAGCGACGTTGGCAAGATCCCCTTCGAGCGGCGAACCGTTCTCCATGCCCAAAGGCAGCGATATCAATCCTTCACGGAAATGCCTCTCGACATCGTCCGGAGAATAGGCAATAGCAAACTTTTCCGGTGCGTCGGCAGCAATTTTCTGCACCATGTCGATCAGGGACTCAGCCAGCGCCTTTGAGCCCCCTTCGGCCTCGAGGCTCGCCGGTGTATAGATCGACATGAACGCCGCGTTGAGCCCGCCTGCGACTGCGCGCGGATAGTCAAAGTCACCGCCGTCGGTGGCCAGTGACACGTCCGCCCATTCCTCGTTCAGGCGATACGGTACGTCGATATGGGTGTCGACGATGATGGAATTCAACGCGATTTCCTGCGCCTGTTGCGCGCTATCCGGCGTCGCTGCGACCGGCTGCTGGCGCTGCGCGTCGCGCTCCGACTGGCCGCAAGCGGCAACGAACAGGCTGGCAACGATGGCAACGGTGGTTCTGGCAGGCATGTAGATCCCCTGGAACAACAAAAAAAGCGCCGACAATGGCGCTCTCGGAGTATAAATCCAATCGTCATGCAGCGCATGCGCCGCGGTACGTGAGGCCTCGTGCAGCGACGGTGCGCGAAAAAAAAGCCCCGCCTTGCGGCGGGGCCAGTGGGGCGATCACTCTCTTGGGGGATGAGTGATCAGGGGTTAAAGTCGTCCAGGAGAATCAGCCCGAGCGGAGTACCGCCACCTGTTGCATCACGTGCGACTGCTGTGTAAATGCCACCGTTTGCCAGTGAAATCGTAGCGGGCCCGATCGCCGGGGTCTTGCTTCCGGCCGGCGTCACTGTTACGTCGTAGTCACCTTCTGCCAGGGACAGGAAGCCGGTATTCGCCTGGAAGGGGACGTCGGCAAGCGCCGGTGACTCAGTGTCAATGTCGGCACCCACGGCAGTTACATATATGTCGACGTTACCGGCAGCAGGCGAGCCATGGATGATGCGCACTTTGGCCTCGGTGGATACGCGACGGGGGTCATCGGTGGCAACAAGCGCTTCGATACCGGCACCGAGTGTATTGACGGCCAGTACCGAGTAACGTATTGCTGCTTCCAGATCCAGGTCGGCATCGATAACGGCATTCTGGGTGCCGGACGGAGCAACCTTCACATTGTAGGTGTCCGGCGGAACGCTCACGAAGTCAGTGAAGTCCGGAAAACTCAACGAGCTCACAAGCGGTGCGCCGAAGTCGTCGTTGACAACGATATCGACTGCGGGAGCATCGGGGGATGCATGTACTACGCGGATATCCGCAGGCGTATTGATGTCGTGCAGGGTAAATGCGTCTACCTGCGCAGCCGGCATGACGACGAGGCTGATCGGCGAAGCGCCGGTCGTCGTATTTTCGACCGCAGCGACCAGCAGATTTCCGCCTCCATCCAGCGTCACTGTCCCGGAGTCGAATGCTACCGCTGCGGGGTCACCGGCAACGGTAACCCGGATCTGGTAATCGCCGGCCGATACTTCGGCTGGTCCAAGGTCACCGCCAAATTCAAACGTGCCTACCGGCGCACTGGCTGTGAGGTCGGCACCGGGCGCAGTCAGGTAGACGTCAACTTCGGGTGCCATCGGAGCGGCATGCAGAACGCGCAATCGAACCGTACCTGCCGGAACGTCCGTCTCAGGTTCTTCCAGGATGATGGGTTCCACGTTGGCCACATCGTTGACTGCGATCACGCGATAGAATGTATCGGCCTCGAACGGCACGGTTACCGGCCCGATGACGGTCGCGTTACCGCCCGGCAGGACACCGTCAACCTGAATTTCAACATCGCCAGCGGTGATGTTCAGCACCCTCGTTCCCTCACGGAAGTCGGTTTCTGACGGTTGTGGGACACCGTTGAATGAGATAATAACGGGCGGCGCATCCGGTGAGGCATGCAACGCCTGGGCGGTCGCAATCGATGCCGGGGGTGGCGGGTCGGCAGGAGCGGGTGTGGAGCTGGACGAGCTGCTGCCACATGCAGCAAGCGCCAGCGTCAACGCTGCCAGCGAAAGAGGATAAAATTTACGCATCGTAATACCTTTCAGTTGACGTGGGTTCTGTGTTTCAGGCCGATACGTAGTGTGCAAGACTGTGGTGTGCCTTAGGTCTCGAAGCGGTAACAGATTGTTTCAGTTTGTAACGGGGTGACTTTTCAGGCAGAACGGGCAGGAACCAGCGATATCATGCAGCCGATGACAAAAGTCCTGTTAATTGACGACGACCGTCGCCACTCGGAGTTGCTGCAGGCGTATTGCAAGCGATTCGGCATCGATATCGAGTGTGCGTTTGATGCCGACGAAGGATTGCGCAAGTTATCGCATCTTGAACCGGAGCTGTTATTGCTGGATATCATGTTGCCCGGACGCGACGGCTTTGAAGTCTGCCGGGAAGTTCGCAAAGTCAGCAATATTCCTATCATCATGCTGACCGCGCGAGGCGACGTCATCGATCGTGTATCGGGACTGGAACTCGGGGCTGATGACTACGTCGGCAAACCGTTCGAACCGCGCGAGCTTGTCGCGCGCATTCAGTCAATCTTGCGGCGTGCGGCAGCGAAGGATACTGACGAAAGGATTTTGCTGTTCGAGGGTCTCGAGATAGACCGGGAAAGCCGCTCGGTGTCGATGAACGGAGAACCGGCGGGACTCACCTCCATGGAATATGAGTTACTGCTCATTCTCGCTTTAAATCCCGGACGAAAACTTACGCGCGACGAGATCCTCAGCGCGTTGCGCGGCATCGACGCCGCCATACTCACGCGTTCTGTCGATATCATGATCAGCCGACTGCGCCATAAACTGGGCGACACGGAAAAGCCACCGCGTTTCATCCAGACCATCTGGGGGCGTGGTTACTCGTTCGTCGGTCGTCCGCTCACGCATGATTAAGTACCTTACTCGTTCGTTGTCGTTTCGCCTAGTGGCTATTTTCTTGGTACTCGGTGTGCTCTTTGCTTACGGTGCCATGACGGCGTTTCGCTGGGTTTACAGCGAAGACGATCTGCGCGAACTGATCAGCGGACACCTTTCACTTCACGTCGATTACGTACGGGAGGACATTGGCAATCCGCCCGATATAAGTCGTGCTGTTGCCATCACCGAGAAAGTGCCGGTCGATATCAGGATTATCGGCCCTGGGATGAACTGGTCCTCCGATCCGGCTTTCCCCGAGTTTTCGGAACTGTCGTTCGGGTCCAGTCGTTACTTCAGCGAGGAACCGGATGCCTGGCTGCGGCAATTGGAAAACGTGCAGTTCGCCCAGCTCGGTGTGCATCGATACCTCAAGCTCGAGCAGGGACCGTATTCGATCATAGTCGCGTCGCCCAAGATCGCGGTAACAGAAAGCAGCCCCGACTTGCTGTCGATTATCGTAGGTTTCGGACTGGTGCTGGTGCTCCTGGCCTACCTTGCCGTTCGCTGGTTGTTCAAGCCAGTGAGCGCTATTCGTCAGGGCGCATCGCGCATTGGCCACGGCGATCTTGATTTTCGCATCACGGATATCCGGCAGGACGAACTCGGGGACCTGGCCGAGGACGTTAATAGTATGGCGGCAGATGTACGTCGTATGCTGGATGCTAAACGACAACTCCTGCTGGGAATCAGTCACGAGCTCAGGTCGCCGTTGTCACGGCTGAGGCTGTCGCTCGAGTTTCTGGCCGATTCGGACGACGCGCAGAATTTGCGTACCGAGATCGAAGAGATGGAACGCATTATCAGTACGCTTCTTGAAGCCGAGAGACTCAATTCGCGGCATGTAACGCTGAATCTCAGCCAGGTTGACCTGCGCACCGTGGTCGAGCAGATGCTCGACAATTTTTTTGCACGGGACCGGGAACGAATCAAGGTGAACATGCAGGGCACAGATGTGCCGGTCACCGTGGACGAAGCAAGGCTCATCCTCTTGCTCAAGAACCTGATCAGCAACGCCCTGCGTTATTCAAACGCCGATGAAGGCCCGGTCGAGCTTTCAGTCATACAGAAGGCCGACCGGCTGGATATCAATGTCCGGGACTATGGGCCGGGTATACCGTCAGACCAGGCAAAGCACCTGGGAGAGCCGTTTTTTCGTGGTGATCCGTCGCGTGCGCGCGATACTGGCGGAAGCGGTCTTGGGCTTTACCTGGCAAAACTCGTCGCCGAGGCTCACGGCGGACGGCTTTTGCTGCGGGACGACGTGAAGGACGGCGCCTCGTTCGAGGTCATCTTGCCGCTGCACAGAGGGCGCAGACGCAGCTCGCAACAGGCTGCCTGAGACGATGAATCTTCTCGCCATCATAATCATCCTGCTGGCATTGATTACTGCCGGATCCATCGTCTATATCGCGTGGGAGCTCTCGTCGGGCAGGCCGGTATTCAAGAAGCGTGAGACGAACGCCACGGACGCCTCCGACAACACGGCCGAGCCCGGAAAGGCAAGGGATAAAAAGCGCCCGGATTGACCGGGGGTGTCAGCGGCTGGTTAACGATCGCGGGTTCGGTCGTTGCGTGCTGCCGGTCGTGCAGGGGCAGCTCGCGATGTTGCTTTGGGGGCGGTGGCACGCGGCGCAGCGGCGCGCGGCGCAGAGACCCTCGGTGCCGCGCTTGGTGTTGCGCGCGTCGGCGCCGAGCGGGGCTGACTGACTGCCGGGCTCGCGGCAGCCCGTGGTGTACTGGCACGCGGAGCGGCGGCACGTGGCACAGCGGTACGCGGAGCCGATGTTGCTTGCGGAGTCCGCGTCACCGCTTGTGCGCGTGAAGGCGCCGCACGAGTGGTCGCCGCCGGGGCTCGTGGTGCCGCTTCGCGACGCAGCACATTGTTGCCAGCGCTCGAACGGGCGGGCGCCGGTTCTGTACTTCGCTGGTTGCGCACGGCAGGAGCCGGTGGGTCTCGACGCGGTTCTGCCGGACGTTGTTCCGTCCGTGGCCGCACCGCGGGGCCGCCCGTTCGCTCGTTGCCGCTCACGCTTTGGCGTGCTCGTTCGGCCGGCTGGCCTTCCCGCGGACGAAAACGCACAGCGTTATCCGTGGCTGGGGAAGGGCGGTTGACGGTTGTTGCGGCAGCGGCAGCGCGACGCTCGGCCTGACCAGCCGTACCGTTGTCACGCATCCGCTGTGTGTCGGCTGCCGATCGTTCACGAAAGCGAATGGGTGCGTCGCGTGCTGGGTTCGCAGACTCGCCTGCCAATCGAGCGGCGGACCCCTGGTTCCGGTTGGTCGCCGCACGACCGGCCAGGTTATTGACCCGACCAGCCGAATCGGCATTGCCCTGCGCAGCCGTCCGGTTCACGATCCGATCATTGCTGATCTGTGCCCGGTCGCGGTATCCATCGCTGCTGCTCGCCCGACGACGGTCTCTGTAAACGTCGTCGCGCGATCGATGAAAGCCGGGGCGTGCGCCGCCGGAGGGGCGAGGTCGCCAGAAATCACCGTCCCGGTAGTGGTCGCGCGTAACTTCAGAGCGATGACCGCCGTACCATGTGTTGTAGACCGTTATGCTTGGGCGACGATACCAGTTGCCGTAGTAGCTGCGGCCGTAATACGGGTGCCCCCAGTAGCTGTGATGGAACACATGCAAATGATGCGTGTTCCAGCCGATGGCGTACGCCGTCGTCACACCCCAGAAGTAATTGCTGTAGAAATTGTAACCGTGCGGATACGGGTAGTAGTAAACGGGATACGGCCGCGGATAATAGTAGTACGCAGGGCGCGGCTGGTAGACGACGACGCGCTCGGGCTCATAATACGGCACATAAATAATCTCTTCATTGGCCGGTGCGATCTGGATAACGCCATTATTGTTTTTGACGATCTGGCGCTCGTCAGTCTTCAGATTTCCGGCTGCATAGGCGCGGTCGCGAAAGGCCTCAACGGCCGCGATAACGTCTGTCTGCTGACTGACCACAGCTTCGCCAAGCCGCCAGGTCCAGTCGATGTCATCGTTCATCAGTTCGACGACTTCCGGGTAGTTCAGCAATGCGGTAATCGATTCATCCCAGGTGTCGTCCGGCTGCAGGCTCTTGTCCTGTTCGAAGGCTTCCAGGAAGCGTGCGGCCTGAACGATTTCCAGCGGATACGTCGATGCCGGCAAAACGATCGCAAGCAGATCATCCGGATACAAGGCAACCGGGCCCACGAGGGCCTGCAGTTCTGCCGGCGTCATTAGCTCCGGCACGGTCTGCAGATCGCTGCCGGTAGCGGCAATTGCTGCCTCATCAATAGGCGCAAGCGGGTTGCCATTCTCATCCACAGGAACCTGGGCGAACGACGCCGCAGACAACAGCAATCCCGCAACCAGCAGCGTCAGCAATGCAAGCAGCCGGGCGGGTACTCGTTGCGGTAATGAATGCGTATTCATGTGAACCTCCAGGACCGGTACGCTGCAAACGACATGCAGTTGTACGCCACTGTGAGCGCAATGGTAGCCGGTGCTAACTGAATGGGCCCTTAACCATGCTACCGCAGTGCAAGCCTGGAGTCCCTGTCGCACAGGCGCCCAGTGATCATAATTAAGATTATGAAAATTATATATCTAAATGATAAATATAAGAATAGTCGACTCATTTCAGCTGACCTCCTGTTCATAAACCTGTGAACGTGTATGCGACGCGGTCAGCGCGTCCGAGAACGCCTGCTGTTCCTCCGGCGGGGCCGGGCTGCGACGCAAACGTCGCAAGAACAGGTACACCAGCAGCAGCACATGAATCATGCCCGTGAACAGGTACAGGCCGGCTGGTCCCAGCAACTGCATGCAAACCGAGGCCAGAACAGGTCCAACGACAGCGCCGATACCATACATCAGCAACAATCCGCTCGACATAACAACGAACTCGTCGGGCGCCGCATGGTCGTTCGAGTGCGCGATCGAAATGGAATACAGTGGAAAAGCCACCGCGCCCCAAAGTCCTCCCAGGAAGATAATAATCGCTGGTGTCATTGCGTCTGCAAATGACCAGATAGCCACGGACACACCGGCGGCCATGCCGGCGCATACCGCCATGACAAAACGACGATCGACACGGTCCGACCATGCGCCCAGAGGCCATTGGCTGGCGGCCCCTCCGATGACGGCTGCGGTCATGAACCAGGCGGTCAGGGAAACATCCGTCGAATACGAGATCGTGAACACGGGTGCGAGGGACCAGAAAGAGCCATTGGCAAGTCCGGTGGCGAGGCTGCCCAGCATTCCGGCGGGCGAATTTCGATACAGATACGGCACGTCAAGTTTGACGTCCTGGACCTGTCTTGGCGTCGGTGCCGTGGACAACGAGACCGGAACAGCCGCCAGCGATACAAGTACCGACGACATTGCGAACAGCGTCATGACCGCGGGGTCGTCCAGCATCAACATCTGCTGGCCGACTGCAAGCATGGTCATGTTGATCAGAACGTAGGCGGAGAATACCGAGCCACGATTCTCGTTCGTCGCGCTTTCATTTAGCCAGCTCTCGATAACGACGTACAGGACCGCAAAACAGAACCCCGAAACGAAACGCAAAATGCTCCAGGACCACAAATTGATCCACATTCCGTGCAACAGCGGGCTTGCCGATGCCAGGGCTGTCATCGCCGCAAAAACCCGCACATGGCCCACGCGCTTGACCAGACCGGTGCCCTGCCAGCAGCCGATCGTGAAGCCGAGGAAATAGGTGGCGCCAATGATCCCCACGGCCAGCGTGGGAAAATCTTCAATCGTGGCGCGCACCGGCAACAACGTGCCCTGCAGACCTTGTCCGGTCAGCAAAATAGCAACGCCGATAAGCAAAGCGGCTACTGGTGCAATTGCTGGAATCATGGTGCCTGATACTTGTAGTTGTGCCGCGATTTATAGGCCAATTGACGCGCAGGCGAAAGTGCCGAGGCGCGATATATGACGCAAAGCTCGAAAAGATTTCAGTGGGTGCGGCTGGACAGTTCCGACACGAGGTAGCCCAGTTCCTGCAGCCCGACATCGATCCGGGTGCTCCAGGGGTGACCGAAGCTCAGGCGTATGAAGTTCCTGTAGCGAGTACACGGCGAAAACAGGCGGCCGGGAGCGATGCTGATGCCGGCGTCGATGGCACGGTCAAAAAGGTGCTCCGAGTCGACGGCCTCAGGCAATTCGAGCCATAAGACGGAGCCTCCAACCGGTTTTGATGTACGTGTTTCCGGTGGAAAATAACTGGCAACGGCAGCGCTCATCCGTTCCGCGTTGCATTGCAGCACCGGGCGCAAGGTCTTCAGATAGCGGTCGTAGTCACCACTGGCCAAAAACTCCGCCAGTGTCAGTTGTTGCAAGAGTCCGGACGAACAGGAGTAGGCGCGTTTCCGGCGCCCGATTTCATCATGAAATTTGTCGGAGATCAGCCAGCCGATACGATAACCGGGCGCAGCAGTCTTCGAGAACGAACCGCAGGTGAGTACGCGTCCGCTGCGCGAATGGAACTCCGCGGGCTTTGGCCGACGACCGTCGAACAGTAACTCGCCATAAACGTCATCTTCGATAAGCACGACGTCACTTGCATCGATTAACTCGACGAGTTCACGACGATTGTTGTCTGGCATGCTGACTCCCAGCGGATTGCTGAGCGTGGTCGAGAAAAGGCATGCTTTGACCGGGTGCGCCGCCAGCGTCTTTTGCAGTGCATCGATCTGGACGCCTTCTTCCGGACAGGTTTCAACTTCGATCGCGAGCATGCCAAGACTTTCAATCAGCTCAAGAACGCCGTGGTAGGTAGGGGACTCCACAGCAATGATGTCGCCGGGCTGGGCCACTGAACTGAGTGCCAGCAACAGCGCCTCCTGACCGCCGTTCGTGATGCACACATTGTCGGGCTCGACGTGACTGCCCACGGTGTCCAGATAGCGAAAGGCTATCTGGCGCCGCAAACCGGGTTCGCCCATGGTCGGTGCGTAAGCCAGGCTGCGTTCATTAGCACGTGCCATTACCCGTTTCATCGTGCGATGCAGAGATTTTGCCGCCGATTTCGCCATGCACGGGTTGGCAATGCCGAAGGGCAGCACACCCGGCTTGTGTATGCCGTCATAGACGCGCTCCATCAGGCTTCGACAGGCGACTGCGAGAGGTTTCGCACCGGCGCGGAAACGCGGCGCGGAGCGCACCAGTTCGTTACCGGCAAAGCCACGCACGTAGAAACCGGATTGCGGTCGCGATTCGACCCGGCGCTGTCGCTCGAGCTCGACGTATGCTTGCCGAACGGTCGGAATCGACACACCGATTCGCGTACTCATACGTCGCAGGGATGGCAGGCGATCGCCTGGCTTCAAGGTGCCGGATTCGATATTTTCCGCTATTAAATCAATAACCTGCCGATAAAGGAAATCACCGCTTGTCTTGTCGATGGCCAACATAATCTGTATATGTCACATTTTCATAAAAGTGGATCTGTTATAGCTCCACCGGGAGCGTAAAGTCAACCCTCGAGCAGCGAGACGGCTTTATCGCGCAGTTTCGATGACGCTCCGGAGAACCGCCATGAAAGCACACACAGATCCCGACAACCGTCGCGACGAACGTCCCGGAACAGAGACTTCGTCCACCCCGCTCGCCATCGGCGACCGGGCCGATCGCGAAACGCTTTGGTGGCAACAGGCTCTTCGGCAGGTTGCAGTTGCCGCTCTGCGCTTGCACCACTATCGTTACGTGCGTACGCGCATGTTCCGCGATGCCCTGAAACGTGAGGAGTCCAGCCAATCTGTTTGTGTCAGCAGATGTGACCAAGCCGCCAACAAGCACTGAGTTTTCAGCCCATGCAACGCGACAACCTGTTTCTGTACCTTGTCACCATCGCAATCTGGGGGTCCACCTGGTTTGCGATCGAATTCCAGCTTGGTGTGGTCGTGCCCGAGGTTTCCGTTTTCTACCGGTACGCGTTGGCGTCAGCACTACTGTTCGGTTTTTGCCGCTTGCGCAACCTGGGCGTGAAATTCGATCGGAGCGCGCACGCGCGTTTCATGTTGCTGGGACTCTTGCTGTTCTGCCTCAACTACATCCTGACCTATTACGCGCAGGTCCACATAACGTCCGCATTGACAGCCATCGCATTCTCAACCATGTTGTGGATGAACATACTGAATGCGCGTATCTTTTTTGGAGTGCGCTCGGGGCCTCGCGTAATAATCGGGTCTGTGCTTGGCGTTGCCGGGATTGTGACCTTGTTCCTGCCGGAAGTGGCTGACCTTTCATTGTCAGACGCAACATTTATTGGTGCCACGCTGTGTGTACTCGCAGCATTTGTAGCGTCGCTGGGCAATATGGTTTCGCAGGCAGCACAGAACAGGGGCTTGCCGATCATCCAGTCGAACGCGTGGGGAATGCTTTACGGCGCTGTCTGGACCGGGGCAATCGCCGCGCTGCAGGGAAAAACATTCAACTTCGACTGGTCGACAAGCTATGTGGTGTCGCTCCTCTACCTCGCACTATTCGGTTCTATCGTGGCGTTCGGCGCCTATCTGACATTACTGGGGCGTATCGGAGCCCACCGCGCGGGCTATGCAGTTGTGATGTTTCCGGTCGTCGCGCTGCTTCTGTCGTTCAGCTTCGAGGGCCTGGAGCCGACCTTGAACGTACTTGCCGGCGTCCTTCTGGTCATGGGCGGGAATGTCGTAATTCTGCAGCGTGCGCCGAGAACACTGTTACCCGTTGATCCGCTGACTGCTCCGGCCGGTCACGCACTGCCGGCCGCACAGTCAACCCGCGCCAACAATTGAGATCCGTTCCGGCGAGGCTCAATCGACGTTGCCGTTGTCGCCCCCGTGCCAGGAAAGAAATTTCCACTCACGGTTGACGCGAACCAGAACATCGGTAAACCGGCCATTGCGTGTCACGATTTTGCCATCCGCGTTTTCGCCTGCAGTGCTGAACAGGTAGTGTGCGATCGCCGTGTCGCCACGTACGACGATCGACAACGGGTACAGCTCGTGCGCCTCGCTCTTCCATTGTTTCCTTGAAACTTCGTTCCACATGCGGGTTGAAGCACGACTGCGCGGCGCAGGCGAGTCGTAAGGCCAGCCAACAAAGTCTGCGGTCAGAAGTTCATCTATCCACTCTGAGTCTTCCTGATTTTCGGCGGCCCACTGCCTTTCGATAATGGCCCAGACTGCTACCTGATCATCGCCTGCCTCCTGAGACCGTGCGGCACTGCCGACAAGAAGGCATAGCAATACTGCCGTGACCTGCGCATAAACTCCGTACTTTTTCATTTTTCATATCCCCTGGTAACTGACCCGAGCCGCTTGGGAGCCAAGTGTAAGCCCAACACCGGCGGCTGTCTCCGCCACTTCGCCGTAGATTTCTTCAAGGTCGGTCCGTGACAGGTAATCGGGGTGGTGAGTCTCGGTTATAACCGCGTAGTCGAGAGCAATGTCCCCTTTTGACACCGAAAAAACGTAGGTGTGATATGCCACCGATGCCGCCTCCGGGATTTGCATCAACCGGATCATTTGGTCGTCGGCAGGGGTCAGCGGACGCGAACCTATCCGCAGGTTACGTTTCGAGATCTGCCATCCTTGCCTTTTGAAGACGGCTCCCATCGGTTGACCACCCAGGACCAGCGTATGTTCGGACGCTACACGCGCGTCGATGACCTCCGGGAACAGTACCGTTGCCCAGGTACGGCAAACCCGGACGCCACCTTCCATGCTGTAAAGATTTGCAATACGCTTACTGCCGTCACTCGCTATTACGTCAATCCCGAAGCTGCCGAATTGTTTCTCAATTCGCTCGCTGTTGAGCATCGGTTCGGTGGCGGAGCAACCGGCAATGGCCAGGACTGCAAGCAGGCCGATTACTCTCGCACTTGATGTCATACGGGAGCTATTGTCAAGAGTCATACGGCACCTTGAGATCCCGGCCGGACAAAGCGGTTAAACTTTCAATAGTAGCGGGAAAAATGACGACGTGTGTCGGGTTTCCGGGGGATGTGATGAAAGAAAATCTGCTTTGTTACCGTTGTGGTGCGACATTGGATAACCTGCCATTGCCACTGTCGAGACGTGACGAGTGTCCTGGCTGCACTGCGCACGTGCACGTGTGTCGGATGTGCCGATACTTTGATACGACGGTACCGAAACAATGTCTGGAGGACGATGCGGAAGAAGTCAAGGAAAAGGACCGCGTCAATTTCTGCGAGTGGTTCAAGCCGAGCCCGAATGCTTTCGATCCGCGACGTGCGAGCCAGGAGGCTGCCGCGCGTTCGAAGCTCTCAGCATTGTTCGGAGAATCGGAAGAGTTGCCGGAAAACGAGGACGACATGACGAAGAAGGCGAGAGATCTCTTTCGTTAATCGCCATTGGCCTGGCCTGTGCCGGAGAACCGACTATTGACGAAGCGGCAAAATGCAGTGGCCGAGAGGGCGCTGGTAATTCTTTCAGGCGGTCAGGACTCGACCACCTGCCTTTATTGGGCGCTCGAACGATTCGGCAAAGGGCAGGTCGAGACAGTCACGTTTGACTACGGTCAGCGCCATCGTCGGGAAATCGATTCTGCAAAGAGCATCGCAGCGCACGCGGCGGTACCAAACGCCGTGCTGCCTATCGACACGTTCTCTGCAATCGGAGGAGATGCGTTGACCGACAGCGAAGCGGACCTGCGGACCCCACACACCGGTACTGGCGAACTACCGGCTACCTTCGTGCCGGGAAGAAACCTTATTTTCCTGACTTACGCGGCGGCTTTCGCGTGGCCGCGAAATATACGCCACCTTGTGGGTGGCATGGCACAGACGGACTACAGCGGCTATCCGGATTGCCGCCGCGAAACTCTCGATGCGCTGGAACGGGCGCTGCAATTGGGCCTGGAGCGCGACTTCACGATACATACGCCGCTCATGGCCCGATCCAAGAAAGAAACGGTCCTGTTGGCCCGCGATCTGGGAATTCTGGCGGTCCTCGGGATGACTCACACCTGCTACCAGGGCGTGATGCCGCCCTGTGGCACGTGCGCCGCCTGCTTGCTGCGTGCGAAGGGTTTCGCTGAGGCGGGGGTTCCCGATCCTTTGGTTGCAAAATGACCTATTCCGTCAGGGAAATGTATTACACCCTGCAAGGCGAGGGCGCACAAAGCGGTCGGCCTGCTGTTTTTCTGCGTTTTGCGGGTTGCAATCTGTGGTCGGGTCGCGAACGTGATCGCGCGACGGCCGTGTGTCGATTCTGTGATACCGAGTTCGTCGGTACGGACGGCCCGGGAGGCGGCAAATTCGCCAGCGCGACTCAGCTCGCGGCAGCGGTTGCCGCACTGTGGCCAAAGTCAGAAGTCCGGAGCGCGCCCTATATTGTTTGCACGGGCGGAGAGCCGCTGCTGCAACTTGACAGCGCGGCAATTGAGGCGTTGCACGCCCAGGGCTTCGAGATAGGCGTGGAGACGAACGGCACGATCGCCGTGCCACAGGGTCTCGACTGGATCTGTGTAAGTCCGAAAGCCGGGGCTACAGTTGTGCAGAGGTCCGGAGATGAGCTGAAACTGGTCTACCCGCAAGTTGAGCCGGAAGCGCAACCGGAGCAGTTTGTAACCCTTGCTTTCACGCACCACTTCCTGCAACCGCTCGATGATGAGAACAAGGATAAAAACACAAGGAAAGCGATCGAATACTGCCTGCAGCACCCGCAATGGAAATTGAGCCTGCAGATGCACAAACTGATCGGTATTGCGTAAATAGGCCGGGGGAAACAGAGAAATTGGCCGAGACAAATAACATTCATCGTATCGCCCGGCTTGTCGTGGCGTTTGCCATCGGCATCGCCGTGGCTCTCTATGCTTACGATCGTGTTACTGATCCGGAACCTGCGCTGCAAAGAGCTCAGGAGGAAGCGGCGGTGCTGGCGTCTCGTGCGATACTGGCTGACTACCTGGCGGTCGGCCCGGGCCTGCAAATCGTCGATCCGCTGGCGCCGGACCGGGTCGCGGGCAAGGTGTTTGTGTATCCGACCGCCGAGGGATTTGACGTGTCCGGCCATTACCGGCGCAGCGGCGCTGCACGCTGGCATCCCTTTCTCATGCGACTCGATCACGACAGACGACTCCTTGATCTGTCGGTGGCCGATGACGACGAGCAATTGCGACAGCGCAGCGCATCGGATCCAAGATTGCGGGTAGTCGACGACAGGCCAGGCAAATAGATTCGAAATTCTTCGTTGGGATGCCAACGGTTCGCCGGGTTCCGGCATCTAACTGGACAAACTCGCAAGTCCGGTTGGAGCCACATCCTGAAAATTGCCGATACATCCGCCCAGGACATCCGCCTGGAGCCAAAAAGCGGTCGTAACCGTCGCATTGTCGGAGGCAGCGCCATTTTTTTGCTGCTGCTGCTCGCCTGGGTAACCGTGCCGGTCGTGCAACGCTGGGCCGACGTCCGGGTAACTGTCCCGCTGGATCGTTTGCGTGTCGCCGAAGTCACACGCGGCGACCTGGTCCGCGACGTTTCTGTGCAGGGCCGGGTGGTCGCTGCGGTCAGTCCCACCTTGTATGCGCCTGCTGCCGGGTCTATCACGCTCGAAGTCGACTCAGGCGCCACGGTGACCAGCGGACAGGTCCTGGCTGTGGTCGAGAGCCCGGAACTCGAGAATCAACTGCAACAGGCGCTCTCGTCGCTGCAGCAACAAACGGTGGAACTCGATCGTCAACGCATCGAATCGCGCCAGCTGGCGCTGGACAAGCGCAAAGCGGCAGATCTGGCAAGTGTGGCGCTCACCGCTGCGCAACGTGAAAAACGTCGCGCCGACCGGGCCCATGAGGTATCCGTTATCGCAGCAGCTGACTACGAAAAAGCCCAGGACGATCTGCGCAATGCAGAACTTGGCTATCAGCATGCCGTTGCGGATGCAGATCTTTTTGACGAAAGGCTCGCATTCGAGTTGCGAGCCAATGAGCTGGCGATCGAACGCCAGCAACTTCTGGTAAACGAATTACAGCGACAGGTGGATGCCCTGGCAATTCGGTCGCCGGTAGACGGCATCGTTGGCGACTTGCTGGTCGTGCAAAAGGCTGCGGTAGCGCGTGATACGCCGGTTATGGCCGTGGTCGACCTGACGCGGTTTGAGGTGGATGCGCAGATTCCGGAAAGTTACGCAGACGACCTTGCGCTCGGGATGTCGGCAGAAGTGAACGTCGGTGGCCGACTGTACAACGGATACCTCGTTGCAGTGTCACCTGAGATCGTCGGTAACCAGGTTGGCACCCGCATACGTTTCAGTGAGGATATGCCGCCGAATTTACGCCAGAACCAACGCCTCATGACGCGGCTCCTGCTCGAAGAGCATGCGGATGTGCTGATACTGTCGCGGGGCCAGTTCCTCGACAGTGGCGGCGGTCGCATCGCCTACGTACTGGACAGCGATGGCCTCGCGCACCGTCGGCCCATCGAAATCGGAGCCCGGAGCCTTTCTGCTGTGCAGATTGCAAGCGGACTGAATGAAGGCGAATCGGTGGTCATTTCCAGCACCGAGCTCTTTCAGGGTGCGGAAACGGTCCTTATTACCAATTGACTTTTCAAACGCCAGGGAGAGATAGCAATGCTGCAGATGCATAAAGTGTCCAAGATATATCGAACTGACTCGGTAGAAACACATGCACTGCGGGAATTCTCGCTGACTGTATCGGACGGCGAGTTTGTGTCCGTAACCGGACCGTCCGGTTCCGGAAAGACGACGTTCCTCAATATTGCCGGGTTACTGGAGGAGTTTTCTCAAGGCAAATACGAACTCGACGGTCGAGATGTATCGCAACTGAACGATAACGAGCGTTCACGGGTCCGTAATGAAAAGATCGGATTTGTCTTCCAAAGCTTTAACCTCATACCGGAGCTGGATATCTACGACAACGTAGACGTGCCGTTACGCTACCGTGGCATGAAAACGGCGGAGCGACGTGAACGCATATTGCGGGTCATTGATCTTGTCGGCCTTGGTTCGCGTTTGCATCACCTGCCGTCGCAGCTGTCAGGTGGACAGCAACAGCGTGTCGCGATCGCACGCGCACTGGCCGGTCAACCACGTTTCCTTCTGGCGGACGAACCGACCGGAAATCTTGATTCGGCGATGGCAGGCAGCGTACTGGACCTGTTGAGCGAGATAAATGAGGCGGGAACGACCATTATCATGGTCACGCATGAACGTACGCTCGCGAGGCGTGCACAGCGAAATATCATGGTGAGTGACGGACGCGTCAGTACAGCCGCCAGTGCTGTACATATTGCTGCTACGGCCCACGCCTGACTTACGAGACTGCCACATGTTCCGTTATTACCTGAAGCTCGGCGTGCTTTCATTGCGCAAGAACCCTGTCCTGAGCGTCCTGATGGTTGCCGCGATTGCGGTTGGCATTGGTGCCTGCATGACCATGGTCAACATCCAGTACGTGATGGGCGGGAATCCAATTCCGCATCGGTCGGATATGCTCTACCATGTGCAGCTTGACGCATGGGACCCCAACCAGCCGGCTCAGGAACCGGACGAGCCGCCGAACCAGGTGACCTGGCTCGACGGCAGCGCGCTGTTGTCCGCAGCCAAAGCCAGACGACAGGTCCTGAGTTACCGCGCTGGTCGCGTCGTGCAGCCGACGAATCCCGAGATCCGGCCATTCCACGTCGAAGCACGTGCCACCACGACTGACTTCTTCCCGATGTTCGATGTTCCGTTCCTGCACGGCCAGGAATGGGACACGACGGCCGACGACAGCCGCCAGCAGGTCGTCGTTCTTGGCAAGGAAATCAATGATCGGCTCTTCGGCGGCGAAAATTCCGTCGGTCGCACAGTGGTGATGAACGGGGACGCCTATCGGGTCACCGGTGTCATGGACAACTGGAATCCCGTGCCCCGGTTTTACGATGTCACGAATAACCCGTTTATCGATACCGAAGAGGTGTTCTTCCCGCTGAGTGTAGCCATCGATAAAGAGATATCGAGTTTCGGCAACACCAACTGCTGGAAGCCGATCGGTGACGACGGCTGGGATGCGTTTCTCAGTTCGGAATGTGTGTGGCTGCAGTTTTGGGTGGAACTGCATGGTGACGCCGAAGTGCGTGACTACCAGGCATTTATCGATGCCTATGCCGAATCACAGAAGGTGTTGGGGCGATTCGGTCGTCCACTGAATAACCGACTGAAGAATGTCATGGAGTGGATGGACGATCAGGAAGTGGTGCAGGACGACGTTCGGGTTCTGCTTGGCCTGGGCTTTCTTTTTCTTCTGGTATGCCTTCTTAACACCATCGGCCTGCTACTGGCAAAAGTTCTTCGGCGCACCGGCGATATCAGTCTGCGGCGTGCGCTTGGTGCTTCGCGTCGTGCCATATTTGCGCAGTACATCGTTGAGGCGGGGATGATCGGGATCACAGGCGGCGCTGTCGGCGTCGCCATGACCTGGCTTGGATTGCGCGGCATCGAGATCCTGTACAGCGAACTCGATTTTATTGCAAACCTGGTACGGATGGACTGGGTAATCGTGCTTTCGGCTGTCCTGCTGGCTGTAGTCGCGGCGTTGGCTGCCGCTCTGTATCCGACCTGGCGAGCGTGCCTGATACACCCGGCCAGTCAGTTGAAAACACTTTGAGGTGCTAGCAATGGAAATCGGACCGATCTGGCGCGCCATGATGCGCAACAAGACCGCTTACGTACTTATTGCATTGCAAATAGCTGTAACGATGTCAATCATGGTTAACGCGGTTGCCATAATCGAGGAGCGATCGCGCCTGATCGATCGACCCAGTGGCATTGATGAAGACAATATTTTCTACCTGAGCAGTATGGGCTTCAGCCCGGACTTCGATGCACGGGCCTCGATCACTGCGGATCTCGAAATGCTGCGGAGCGTGCCCGGGGTCGTCGGTGCCATTGCAACGAATACGGTGCCTTTGCAGGGCGGCGGCTGGTCGTCCGGACTGCAGACCACGCCTGGCGCAGACGTAGACGGCACGAGTTCCGCGATCTACTTCGTCGATGAGCATGGCGTCGATACGTTCGGTGTCGCGCTGGTTGCCGGGCGGAACTTTACGCCAATGGATATTGAGTGGCATGAAGGGGACAGCAGTCGTTGGCCCCCGACTGGCATCATCTCAAGGGCAGCGGCCGAAACACTTTTTCCCGATGTGGACCTGAGTGCAGTTGTCGGCAAGACAATCTACGTCAACAACGACCAGCCGGTGCGTATCATCGGGATCGTGAACCGCCTGCAGGCTGCATGGAAAGGCTGGAGCGGTGTCGAGCGCTCAATGCTGGTGCCGATGTACCGCCTTTCGTCATCCATCCGCTACGTCATTCGCACGGAACCTGGCGAGCGTGATCCTCTGATGCCGCGAATCGAAGAGATGCTGGCAGCGTCCAATAGTGACCGCATCATTCGCAACATGATGACCATGACTGACACACGAGCCCGCAGCTACGTTGAAGATACCTCGATGATCAAGCTACTGGTGTTCATCGTAAGTCTCCTTACTGCAATCACCGCTCTCGGTATCGTGGGGCTCGCCAGTTTCAATGTTGCGCGACGCACGCGGCAGATCGGTACGCGGCGCGCGCTGGGCGCCAGCAAGCAGGCAATTCTCCGCTATTTCTTGCTCGAGAACTTCCTGGTGAGCAGTGTCGGGATCGTGTTCGGCGTATGCCTCGCAATAGGCCTCAACATCTGGCTGGTGCAAACCTTCGATTTAACGCCTGTTGCCTGGTACACCATTCCGGCTGCAATGATCGCGCTCTGGTTGATCGGGCAATTAGCCGTTCTCGGGCCGGCACGCCGCGCCAGCCGGGTGCCGCCGGCCGTTGCCACACGCGCTGTCTAGGCCGGCCTCTGGCTCTTGATTGGCTGGCTTTCTGCGTGAGTCTCGTCCAGCGTTTCCTGACGCCATTCGAACACGTTCAACTCGATGAAGACGAATGCAACAAGCCACAGAAACGCATCCCAAAAGTCGACAAAGTCGCCTTTGACACCCCAGTAGACGGCGGCCAGCAGGAGGATCGAATAAAGCACGTACTTGCACATGTTGCTGATCCGCAGCGCAGCGCCGGCCAGCTTCTGGTGCTCCTGCAAGCGGACATCGAACTCGAGTAGAAAAACCACCATGAGCCATACCCCGGAATTGATGACGTCGACCCAGGCCAGTCTTGTTATGTCGATCAACCCGGCGTAGTCGACTACCGCATTCATTCCGCTCAGTTGATGGAACGAGTTTGCAGCTGAGAATTCAGCGCAATTTAGTGCTGTAATGATCTCGTACTGATCCAGATCGATCGCGTACGCCCAGCTTGCGCCGGCGAGTTCGCACAGATCGGCAATGCCCGGCAACGGCGCCGCACCAAAGAGAAATATCAGTTTGGTCAGGTAGCCATAAAAGGCGTAGGCAATGACCGCATAGCACAGGGCGCGTATAACGTGCAGTGTGCGACTGGCGTACTTGCTGACAACATCGGTAAGGACGGAAGTTTGCAGCTCAAACATGAGCAATAGAACAACCCACGCGGCCGTATCGATTGTTGCTGCGAAACCCTCGATGATGTCGCCAAACTGGACGCCGTCGACAAAACGATGGGAGGAAGCCGCCCATTCTTCGGCAAAAAACAGGTAGACGTTGAACGTCAACAACGCATAAATCGTGTACTTGAATACATGGAAAATCTTGTAGCGGTCGACGTTCAACCCGGTGCGAACTCTGCTTGATTACTGTTATTGAAGCTATGCGCCGAGGTGCGAATACTTCCTGTCAGGCAGTGCGGGACAGCGGTATATCGTCATCGGTATCCGCCAACTGCTGAAGTATCCACTCCACATAGCGATTCTCCATGCCCTCCATTCGCGAGAATGGTCCCGGTCGATAGTACCGCGAATTCACGCCTTTCCAGTTGTTGACGATAATCGTCTCGTCGGCGTAGGTCGTAATATCCCAGAGCCATATAAGCTCATCGACATCATAATCCTTGCCTTCGACGGCGTCGCCCCTGACGTACCAGGCAATTTCGCAGACACAATGCCCATGATCGACCGGCTTGAAAACGTAGCTGACCACGTGATCGCTGTAAGCCAACAGGAACGAGAACGGACCGACAGAAAAGTCAGAGGCGCCACCATCATAGCCTGTCAATTTGCCCAGCAGAGGCGCTACGGGCGTGCCGTCCCGGCTGCCGGTCTGATAGCCCTCGAACAATGCCGTGCGGCTGTAGCCGTAGCCCTGCTCGCCGGGGCGGGCATGAGTATCGACAAAATCGTATTCGATCTCCTTGAGGCCGCAGGCCTCCATGCGTGCCTGCATCTTGCCCTGTATCCGATCGCGCTGTACCGAATCCAGCATCAGCGTGTGCATGCGCGCGTAATCCGGATGGGCCGAGGCGCAGTGATAGCACTCCTGGTAATTCTCGACGGCCAGCTTCCAGTTCGCAGCGATCGGATAGCTTTTTCGAGCCGCCACTTTCAGGTTCTCGAAATCGAACAGCGCAAATGGCTCGGCCAGGTCGCGCTTGGCGCCTTGCAGGGAGGGTGGGTTCTCGTTAAAACAAAGGAAGATCAGACCGCCGAGAATTTCCAGCGAAACGCGATTGAGACCGTAGGATTTCCTGTCGAAATCCTTGGGCATGGCACGGGCCGCCGTGAGGTTGCCATCTACATCGTACATCCAGCCGTGATAGGGACACTCGAACTTGCGCACCGAGCCCTGCTGCTCAAGGCAAACGAGTGACCCACGATGACGGCAGACGTTCGCAAATGCGTTGATCTTGCCTTCCGAACCACGAACAACAATCGCTGATTCATTGGCCCAGTTTGCTACGAAGAAATCGCCCTGTGCCGGAATTTGCGACACATGACCGGCCAGGAACCAGTTCCGGGTCAGGATGCGCTCCAATTCGAGCTGATAAATAGCGGGGTCGGTATAAAACTGCTGTTCCAGCGGTTTACCGGGTTCCTGCTTTGCAATGAGTTCGTTGATGCTTCGCTGGTCGTGCATATACTGATACCTGACTGGATTCCTTGGCTTCACGTGCACAACTGCCGGTGGCGTTGTTGCAAGAAAACCAAGATATCACAGCCGTTTGAACGTGGAATCCGGCGCTTCATCATCTGGAACTGAAGCGCGCAGGCTCAGTCCGCCATAGCGCCCGAATAGTCGAGGGCCAACCCGACCAACGTCCGGACACCAACGATTAGCGCGTCTTCGTTTGCATTGAAAAGCGGCGAATGGTTTGCCGGCGCTTCACCAGCTCCGACACCTTCCTCATTGATCCCAAGCATCAGGTAAAGACCCGGGATGCGCTTCTGGAAATGCGCAAAATCTTCGGCACCTGTAATGAGTGGATGTTCGACGACTTTGTCTGCACCTGCGGCCCATTCCAGGGTCGGCATCATGCGGCCAAGAAGCTCGGGGTCATTGCCGGTAACCGAACTGTAGGAATCAATCGTAATTGTTGCCTCCGCGCCGGCAGCTTCCGCAATACTGGTTACCGTCCTGCGCAATCGCGCATGCAGTTCCTCACGCACACCGACGTCGAAAGTCCGAATCGTACCCAGCATGGTTACGTCGTCAGGAATGATGTTGCCGCGCACGCCACCCTGGATACTGCCGATAGTTATGACGGCGGGACCTTTGGTGATGTCAAGCTGCCGACTTGGAATGGATTGCAGCGCGGTCATGACCTGCGCCGCAACGTAAATCGGGTCTACCCCCATCCATGGCGCTGAGCCGTGTGTTTGCCGGCCACGGATGTGAATGTGTAACTGGTCAGACGCCGCCATGAAACTGCCGGCGCGATAGTTAATGGTGCCGGTTGGAACGGGCCAGGCATGCAGCCCGAATATTGCCTCGGGCGCATCATCGCCGTCGAGCACACCTTCCTTGATCATCAGAGCGGCACCGCCTTCCTCGCCGGGCGGTGCACCTTCCTCGGCGGGCTGAAAGAAGAACTTGACGGTGCCGGCAAGTTTGTCGCGATTGTTCGCCAGAACTTCGGCCGCGCCCATCAACATCGCAACGTGCGTATCGTGGCCGCAGGCATGCATTACCGGCACTTCGTTGCCGTTGTATTCGCCCACCGCCGTCGATGCAAACGGCAGACCGGTTTGTTCGCGTACGGGAAGGCCGTCCATGTCCGCGCGCAGGGCAATGACCGGACCGGGTTTGGCGCCTTTTAGTGTGCCGACCACGCCGGTATGCGCTACGCCGGTTTCAACGGAATCCATGCCGAGGCTTTCAAGGTGCGCCGCGACCTTTGCCGCCGTGCGAAATTCCCGATTGGACAGTTCCGGGTGTTGATGGATATCACGCCGCCATTCAATGACCTTCGGCTCAACCGCAGCAAACGCTTCGTCGAGATCGCCTGCTTTTAGTTCCGCAAAGGCGCTGCCCGTCACCAGGGCGAGCCCCAAAGCTGCCAGAGCTGGAATTCGGTGATTCATTAAATACGGCTCCTTGGTGCTTGTCTTATCTTCGACTGTACATTAAAAGACCGCTCCGTTCGCATGCCGAGGCGGCCGTGTTGCCATTTGACATAGCACTTTTCGCACATTGCGCTGTCAACGGATATGAGAGTGGGCAACGCTTGCGGCGTCGCTGCCGGCAGACACCGTGACAGTGAAGGGCTCGCACCCTATGCTTGCCCGATTGAAGCCAATTATTGCTGCAGGGAGCGGGACGATGTGGTCATCGACGAGGCGGTCTGCCAACCGTGTTACCACTATAATTGCGGTATTGGCGCTCTCTGGCTGCGGCGGCGGCTCTGAGAGCTTCGATCCGCCTCCGGATACGGATCCACCGCCCTCCGGCGACCCGCCGCCGATTGCCGTGCAACAGGCTTTCACGCAGCTTGCATTCAGCCAGCCGTTGGCGATGCTGCAGGCGCCGGGTGACGATACTGCATGGTACGTCGTTGAGCGACCGGGCAACATTCGCGTATTTCCGAATGCGGCGGATGCGTCGATGGCGGATGTCGACACATTCGCAAATCTGACCGGGCGCGTTAATTCGGGCCCCGGCGAAGCCGGCCTGTTGGGCATGGCGTTTCACCCGGACTTCGCGGCGAATGGCGAAGTATTTCTCTCATATACCCGAGGAGCGAATCTCGAGTCCGTCATTGCGCGATTTGACGTCGACAGTTCGACCGGCAACCTCGATGTGGATTCCGAAGAAGTATTGCTGACAATCGAACAACCACAAGGTAATCACAACGGCGGGAATGTTGCTTTCGGGCCGGATGGATTTCTCTATATCGGTTTTGGTGATGGAGGTGGCTCGGGAGACCCGCAAGGCAATGGCCAGAACACGACGAATGTGCACGGGACCATTCTGCGAATCGACGTGGACGGTGGGTCCCCGTACGCGATTCCTGCCGACAATCCCTTCGCCGGCAATACGGAGTGTTTTCAGGGCACAAGTACCATGGACTGTCCGGAAATATTCGCCTGGGGTTTTCGCAACCCGTGGCGTTTCTCATTCGATCGCGATACCGGCGACCTGTGGGTTGGTGACGTGGGGCAGAATAGCTGGGAAGAAGTAAACCGGGTCGAGATCAGCGAGAACTACGGCTGGAACGAACGCGAAGGTGCGCATTGCTTCCCACCGGGAACTACAAACTGTGACACGGACAACGTGGATCCGATCGCCGAGTACGACCATAGCCAGGGCAATTCCGTAACCGGCGGTTACGTTTATCGCGGCAGCGATATAGCGGGTCTGCAGGGTTTTTATGTATTCGGTGATTTCGGCAGTGGTCGCATCTGGGCAGTTCCGTTCGACAGCACCCAGGGCACCGATCCGATCGAACTCATCGATACCGCGTTGAATATTGCCTCATTCGCCGAAAGTAATGCCGGCGAACTCTACCTGCTTCACTTTAGCGGTGGCACCATCCACCAAATTGTCGCCGACTGATTGCCAGGCAATCCTGACCGGCGTTTCACGTGATGAAGCGCCGGCCGGCGTTTTCGTGCGTTCGTCGCGTTTTGTTCGCTAGAATCCGCCCCTGCCAGCCCTGACCCCCGCAGCCGGCTGATCTGACCGGCAACAAGAATAAACCCAAAACCCACGACGGAGAGCCGCATGAGTGCCATGTCGAACATTGAAATTGCCCAGGCCGCAAAGGTGCTGCCCATTCAGGAAATCGGCAAGAAGCTGGGCCTGTCGGCGGATCAGCTTGTTCCATACGGTCACGACAAAGCCAAGATTGACTATCCGGTCCTGAACAATGCCGGAGACCGGCAAGATGGCAAGCTGATTCTCGTTACTGCCGTTTCGCCGACACCCGCCGGAGAAGGCAAGACGACAACAACGGTCGGGCTCGGTGATGCGCTCAATCAGATCGGCAAAAATGCGACGATTTGCCTTCGAGAGCCCAGCCTCGGTCCCTGCTTCGGCATGAAAGGCGGCGCGGCCGGCGGAGGGTATGCACAGGTGGTACCGATGACGGATATCAACCTGCACTTCACGGGGGACTTCCATGCCATCGGCGCCGCACACAATCTGCTTTCTGCGCTGATTGACAATCACATTCACTGGGAAAACCGACTCGGTATCGATCCGAGACGCATCAATTGGGGTCGCGTCGTTGATATGAACGACCGTGCGTTACGCAATATCGTTATCGGTTTGGGTGGCACACCGCATGGTGTACCGCGCGAAAGCGGTTTCGATATCACGGTGGCCTCGGAAGTCATGGCTATCTTCTGTTTGGCGACCGACCTGCAGGACCTCGAGCGACGGCTTGGAAACATCGTCGTTGGTTACACTTTTTCCGGTAAGGCCGTGACAGTGAAGGAGTTAAATGCGCACGGTGCAATGACGGCGTTGCTGCGAGACGCCTTCCGTCCGAACCTGGTGCAAACCATCGAGAACAATCCGGCGCTGATGCACGGAGGACCGTTTGCCAACATCGCGCATGGCTGCAATTCGGTCGTAGCAACGAAGACGGCACTCAAGCTCAGTGACTACGTGGTCACCGAAGCGGGGTTCGGTGCAGATCTCGGCGCCGAGAAATTTTTCAATATCAAGTGCCGCAAGTCCGATCTCAAGCCATCCGCAGTCGTGCTGGTTGCAACGATCAAGGCTCTCAAAATGCACGGAGGTATAGCGAAAGACCAGTTGGCAGCGGCGGATGCGAGGGCGGTACGCAAGGGTTGTGAAAACCTGGGGCAGCATTTGCGCAATCTGGGCAATTTCGGCGTGCCTGTCGCCGTTGCTATCAATCACTTCACGGCAGACAGCGACGCGGAGATCGATGTCGTCCGCGACTACTGCAAGGAGTTTGGTGTCGAAGCGCATGTATGCCGGCATTGGGCAGAGGGTGGCAAGGGTGCTGTTTCGCTGGCCCGACACATCGTCGAACTCGCCGACAGCAAGTCGCACCAGTTCCGTACGCTTTACGACAATGACATGCCTCTGTGGGACAAAGCGCGGCACATTGCCCGCACCATATACGGCGCGGAAGACATCATGGCCGATAAGAAAGTCAGGGATCAGTTCGCCCAATTGCAAAAGGACGGCTACGGTGAGTATCCGATCTGCATGGCCAAGACCCAGTACAGCTTCTCGACGGATCCCAATCTGCTCGGTGCGCCGAAAGGACATGACGTGCCGATTCGGGAAGTTCGTCTCGCGGCAGGGGCAGAATTCCTGGTGGTGGTTTGCGGTGCGATTATGACGATGCCCGGGCTGCCGCGGGTACCTGCGGCTGACAATATCCGGGTCAACCGTGACGGCTTGATCGAAGGCCTTTTCTAGGGAATCGCTTTCAGCAAAGTTCTTCGGGCTGGCGATCCGGCAGCAGAAACTGCCGCTTTGCCAACTTCGATTGCAATCGCCCTGCTGAATAGAATTGCCGCAAGACCGACGCATCCCGCAGCAGATCGGCATTGTGGCGTCGAAAGGTGTGCCAGTCCGCACCGGGTGTTGCCGCACATCGTTCCGCAATGACGATCAGGAAGAACCACGTTATCGTTTCGAATGCTCATCTAGGTCTCCGTCAGGCGATGGCTGTCGGCGGCCGTCAGGTCGCAGTTGTAGACTTTCTTCAATTCCCGAATCGCCGCCAGCGTGTCTTCTGAAAACGGCGCCTTGCCTTCGAAACTGTGCAAGACGATGCCTTCGAGCAGATCGCCGAGGGACAACTCACAGTACTCGGCCAGCGCCTTGAGTACTTTGAGCAGGGACTTTTCGAGGCGTACGCCGGTCTGCGTACGTTCGACGATGCGCGGCTTCATATACGGATGATCCTGTACGTTACTTTGTTACCAAGGTAATAATATAGGGAATCTACGTGCCGCGCAAGTGACTTTATTGCCGACCTTTGTATTGTCTTTTCAAGACTTTACCGGGGTTTTATGATCCAAGGTCTTATCATCAGGCTGACCAATATCAGTCGTCAATGTTGCGGCGCAGGCGCTTCTGCTGTCCTCGGCGGGCCTTCTCGTCCAGGCGCTTCTCCTTTGCTGCCTTGCCGGGACGCGTTGGCACGCGCTTCTTGCGATGCGCCGAAGCGGAGCGAATCAGCTGGGCGAGTCGTGACAATGCATCCTCACGGTTCTTTTCCCGGCTGCGGAATCGTTGTGCCTTGATGATGATAATGCCGTCTTTCGAGATACGCCGATCTGGCAGGCTGAGCAGTCGTGCTTTCAGCTCGTCCGGTAATTGCCGCGATGCAGGAATATCGAATCGCAAGTGCACGGCGGAGGCGACCTTGTTGACATTCTGGCCGCCGGCTCCCTGGGCGCGCACGGCGGTAATATCGATCTCTTCGTCCGGAATCTCTAAATGACGGGATATTCTAAGCATGACCTTTGATTAACATTTGCTGGCGCATACTCGCCCACGTCGGCGCCTTGTGGTCACACAATTTTCGCATGACGCCACCTTGAATGTGTGAGAATGCGCGCCCAGGCGCAGCATTCGACGACGGATCGAAGCCACGAAGAAGCATGGCTGTTCGCAACCTTTTACTACTGACCACCTGTCAGCTCATCTCGGCCACTGGCTCGATCGTCATGGTGACGCTCGGCGGCATCATCGGCTCGGGTCTGACCGGTAACCCCGCCTGGGCAACACTACCGGTCTCGATCATGGTTGTGAGCCTTGCCGCCACTACGGTACCGGCAACGTTTCTGATGCGCGCGATCGGCCGTCGCCGGGGATTCGCCCTCGCTTCGTTGTCGTCTGCAGTTGCCATGCTTCTTGCTGCCTACGCCCTGGCGACCTCCGGTTTCATCGTCTTTACTGCTGCTTCTGCATTGTTCGGAGTCAATATGGCCTTTGCACAGCAGTATCGCTATGCCGCCGCGGAAAGCGTGGCGCCGAAATACGCTGGCCGGGCTATTTCGCTGGTCTTGGTTGGGGCGATCGGAGGTGCAGTGATTGGACCGGAACTGGTGAGCAGGGGCGCGTTCGCAGTGACCGGCGTGCCATACGCGGGTACGCTCATTGCCGTCGCAGTTCTGTACCTGCTGCAAGCCTTCCTGTTCTTCCTTTTACAGCCCATCCGCGGTGAACTTGCTTCGGACCTTCATTCCGGTGGACGACCGTTGCGGACAATCGTGCACCAGCCGCTCTTTATCGTTGCGGTACTTGGCGGCACGGCGGCGTACGGCGTCATGACCCTCATCATGACAGCGACGCCGCTGAGTATGCATATCAATGACGGTTACTCTCTGGACGAGACCGCAAACGTTATTCGCAGCCACGTGCTGGCCATGTACGTGCCGTCACTTTTCTCGGGCTTCCTGATGGAGCGCATCGGCATTGGCCGTGTGATGACTCTGGGTGCCATTGGTCTGAGTGCGGCCTGCCTGGTCGGCTTGCAGGGGCAATCGGTCATGCATTACTGGTTCGCCCTGGTATTGCTGGGAGTCGGCTGGAATTTTCTGTACGTCGGCGGCACCACGATGTTGACCCTGACTTATTCGATGTCGGAGCGCTTCAAAGCGCAAGCAGTAAACGAATTCAGTGTTTTTGGCACTTCGGCCGCAGCTTCGCTGATGGCTGGCACGGTCATGCATTTTTACGGCTGGTACACACTCGTACTCATGCCTTTGCCGCTGTTGCTGGTAATCTTCGCCGGCCTGTTTGTCGTTCGCAAAGAGGCCCGACTGAATCGCCTCGCACCTGCCGCAAAATGACACATATCGAAAACGTATGCCAGTAAGAAGGCTCTATGACAATGAGATGTATCGGTTCACCCGACCGGAGCCATCGTACTGGCAGTCCACTGCTGACGACAGCCAGCCACCGTTCGAGCCGTTAACCAGCAACGAGGCTTGTGATGTTGCGATTATTGGCGGCGGTTATACCGGCGTCAGTGCGGCCTACCATCTGAGCAAGCAGCACGGCATCGACGCGCGTGTGTTAGAGGCCGGACAGATCGGCTGGGGCGCATCCGGGCGAAACGCAGGATTCTGCAGTATAGGTGGCACATCGTTGTCGCTTGAACAGATGCTCAGAGCATACGGCATTGACGATACCCGCAAGTACTACTCGTCGCAGGTAGATGCAATTGCCCTGGTTCGCACACTGATCGAAGAGGAGGAAATCGATGCCTCGATACAGGGCGATGCCGAACTTGAGGTTGCGCCATCGCGAAGAATTTTCGCCGCGCTGACGAAGCACGCCGAAATGCAACGCCAGCTCCTTAACCTTAACACCCGAGTGGTTGCCGCCGATCAGTTCCGCGAAGAGTATTTCGATTCCCCAGAACTTTGCGGTGCCGTCAAGCAGCAACCGGCTTTCGGTTTGCACCCGCTGCGATTTATGCGCGGGTTGGCGGCAGCCGCACGGCTTAATGGTGCGACGTTGTATCCGCACAGCGAAGTTCTCGAGTGGCGCAAGGAGGCCGATCAGCATCGATTGCAGACTATTGGCGGCAGCTTGCGGGCACGGGTTGTCATCCTGGCCACCAACGGTTTTATGCCCGAGCATCTGCATCCTGCTTTTCGCGGCCGGCCGTTGCCTATGATCAGTGCCATTGTCGTGACCCGCCCGTTGTCGCTGGATGAACTTGACGCACACCGATGGCGAACCGCGAACCCGGCCATAAGTGCTCGCCGCATTTTGAACTATTACCGCTTGCTCCCGGATAATCGCCTGCTGTTCGGTGGCCGCGGGCATTCAACCGGCAGCGTCAGCGGCACGGCGAAAACCTTTGCGACTCTGCAGGAAAGGTTGCGGCAACTCTGGCCCCGGTGGAGTGACGTTGCCGTCGATTATCGCTGGCACGGCTTGATCTGTATCACACTGCGACTCACGCCAAGCATCGGGCGGTTGGATGACGATCCGTCAGTTCTGTTCGCCTACGGCTATCATGGCAACGGACTCAACACCGCGACATGGAGCGGCAAACAGCTTGCCGACTGGGTGGCCCAGGGAGGAGGAAAGGCTGCTCCTTATCCTGATACGGTACCGGCCATGTTGCGGGGTATTTCGGGGCGATTCCCGGTTGCCGCCCTGCGCCTGCGTTACCTGCAGGCGCGGCTGGCCGTTTTCCGGCTGCAGGATGCCCTGGACCGTTGAAATGGCCCAAGAAAGGCCAGCTGTCGGGGACAGCCGGCCCCGTATTTTGCGCGCTGCTTAAAGGAAGTTGAAGTTCAAGGCTAGCGAAACTACAGGGTAGGCTTTGAATTTGTCGAAGTCTTCTTCCAGTTCGGAACGCTCGATTTCAAGTGCGTTCATGAACGCAGGATCGTCGGCCAACAGGCCATCCGCCGTCAGCGACACCCGCGGGTCGCCCTGCAGCAGAACGCCTACGTCAAGGTTCAGACCGACCTTGCCGAACAGCCCGAAGTCGAAGCCGATGCCCGCATATGGAGACGTGCTGTCGAAACTGGTCCGGCTGCGCAGCGTACCCACTTCGGCGGAGGTATACGTGGTGCCACCGATATCGAACGAGGCCGCATCGAGGCTGATCAGTTTCAGTTCATTGTTGTTTGCGAACAAGCCGGCTGTAAAGCGAAGAGGGGTCATGGCCACCCGGAAATTGGCGGTCGCGTAAAACGACGACAGTTCGAGTGTCGCGTCGTAGTTAATCCCGGCTTGCGAGCCTTGCTCGTCGTAGTCGAAACGGTTGAAACCACCGCGTAAATCAAACCCAGGCAATGGCCGCCAGATTGCTTCTGCACCCAGTCCCAGCGTGCCGGCTTTCACGCCAAGCGAGAAGTTATCGTCCGCTTTCGCGGGGCTGATGCTGGCTGCTGCCAGAGCTAGAACACAGCTATAAAGCAAAACTTTCATCTCGAGGGACTCCAATCCGGGCGACACAGTTCGCACCTGTCTGCAATCGGAGACTACCGTTGGCTTTTTGACATAACTGTGAGGCGGGTCACAGGTTCAGCGGGGAATTGCGGTCGAACGGCAGAATCGGTGACCCGTTTCAGGTTGTTTCACCGTATTTCTGTTGTCGCGACGGGATGGCGACTGGACTACGGTGACTGGGCGCAGGATGCGCACCATTACACTTCAATGCATCAATATGGAGGTTGACGTCATGAGGGTACTGACAATTGCTGAAATGAGCGCCGTTGCGGGTGGGACAGGTGTTTGCACGCCGGAGAACTCGGGGAATAACTATGGGGGTGT
>CAYVLL010000002.1:0-41014 GCA_964452235.1 uncultured Woeseiaceae bacterium | reverse complement strand
CGCTGCCGTTGATGGAGCGAAGCGCCTTGTTCAGATGGTGTTCTTCGAGACCGGCAGGCGACAATACGCGCGCCATGACGGTCTCGATTGCGTTTTCCCTGTCCATTTTGAATACACGCTTCCCTGTACGTTGATGTCAGAATCTGCGATGCGCGAGTGCCGGAAAACCGGTACGCAAGGTGTCCGGCATCGCCGGCTCAATCGTGGCGATCACCAATCCTTCACCGTCGCTTTTCTCGGCCAGAATGCGTCCCCAGGGATCCACGATCATTGAGTGGCCGTACGTCAGGCGACCGTTCGGATGGCCGCCCTGTTGGGCCGCGGCAATCACGTAAGCCAGGTTCTCGATGGCGCGCGCCCTGATCAGGATGTGCCAGTGCGCCGCCCCGGTGACTTGCGTAAACGCGGCGGCAACACTGAACGCGGTCGCGCCCTGATCGACCAGCCGACGATAAAGCTCCGGAAAGCGTATATCGTAACAGATGGTCAACCCCAGCCGGCCGATCGGCGTATCCACGGTAACCGGGTCGTCGCCGGGAACCATGCTGGCCGACTCCCGGTAACTCTCGGGACTATCAGGCAATTCAACGTCAAACAGGTGGATTTTGCGATAGTAAGCCGCGACCCGGCCGTTGTCATCGTACGCATAACAGGCCCCGTAACAGCGCGCCGGATCCGGCGACCGGAGCGGCAGGCTGCCGGCCAGGATCCATAGTCCGTAACGGCTGGCGGCGTCTGCCAGAAACTCCTGTACCGGCCCACGGCCAGGCTCCTCCGCCACAGCCAGCTTGTCCCGGTCGTGTTCGCCGACAAACGCGAAATTCTCGGGCAATACGGCGACAGAACAGCCTTCTGCACAGGCATCGGCGAGCAGACCATCCACGGTCCGCAGGTTTTCCGCAACGCTTGAACCACTACACATCTGTACTGCAGCGACCTGTTGCAAGTCACGCGTCGAAATCGACCGCGGCATGCCGTTACAACTCGCCTTCTATACAGTTTGCGAGGGCACTCGCTTCTGCAAATTGCTGCGGGCCAGACACTTCAATGACCGGCTCGTCCCAGCCGCCCTCGATGCCGTAGTACACCTGCCCGATCTCCTGCAATGGTTTCTTGAAAATCTGCGAAAAAATCAACAAAGCGGCAGCAACCTGCGGACCCGCGACCACTGCACCCACCATCGGCAGGGTACCGCCGACGTTCGCGCTGACAACTGCCGACTGATCGTAGTCCTCTGCGGCAAGGCCGGTTCGCCCGACGATTCCGACATCGGCCGCCGGCCCCTTAAGTGACAGGTCACACGTGAAAGCCTGCGCGTCGACGATACGAAAATTTCCCGTAATCTCGTCGAATACGAAGCCGCGTTCAAACACATCCCGGAAATCCAGTGACATACGCCGCGGCAGGGCGGCCACGCTCATCAGGCCGAATACCCGGCCAGCGCCCGGTTCGACCTCGTTCAACTGCCCGGCGCCGAAGCGCAAGCCGACCTGTCCGTCGAGGGTCTGCAGAAAATCCTCGCTCGGGCCACCGGACCAGCTGACGTCGAACTGCACATTCAGGGCGTCACTCGTGATGCCCGGGTTGTAGTCGAGCAGTTGCAGCGTGCGATCGACATCGCTACTGGTCAGGTCGCCTGCGAGGTAACTGCGTTGCCCGCGCGGGTCTGCTTCATCGATAACCCACCCGGCGCTGCCGGTTATATTGAAGCTGCGGCCTTCAGCAATGAACGACTCGGTCTCGAGGCCGGCGGCCGTCCGGCGAAAATCCGCCTGAAGGCTTCCAAACTGGCGCTTTCCAAGTGCGAATTCTTCGGCTCGTACAACCAGGTGTGGCAGTCGGCGCGGGTCAACCTCGCGTGCGTCGTCCACCTGCGACTCGTCCCCGCCATCCGGATTGCTGCCAGGCAGGGTCAACCTCCGCATGTCCAGCACCAAGGGCCGATCGCTCTCGAGATCGTAGGGAATCGTGACCCGGCCGACAGCCTGCTCGCCATTCAGCTGCACAGCCCAGTCCAGTGCACTGCGATTGACGATCAACTGATGCTGCGCCATATGCTGGCCGATCACATCCAGGTGTTCCACGACGAGGTCGATCGTACGGATGCGTTCGCCGAATCCCGGTCCGGTGCCGCCGCGCCGGGCCAGTTCGAGCCAGTCGTCAACATTCAGCTGCGGCGTTCGCCCCGTGATGTGCAGCCCGCGGCTCTCTGCCACGCCTGGCGCCGCGCCACCGACGGCCAGGCCGCCGCGATCGAAGTCCCAGCCATCGTTACCGTGATCGAATGCCAGCAGCCACTGGATATCGTCTGCCAGTCGCCCGACAGACTCAATGCGGTCGCGATCCGAAAACTCGATCGTGAATGCAATCGAACGTTGCGTTTCCGGCGCTTTGCCAAGCGGCGCAGGCATCGCAATAGCCATACCGGACAGGTTGGAGGCTATGTCGATACGCACCGGCGCCGGCTGCTCCAGACCCGCGCGCGGAAACAGGATGTCGGCTCGGTAGGCGGTGGTACCATCGAGCAAGTCGGGAAGCGGCAAGCCAAGATCCCCGGCAAGGCCCGCTGACGTGACCTCGCCGGTGGCGGTCGCCAGCGCTGTATAGCTTGAGTCGTCCGCGGTACGCGACATTTCAATGTCGACCGGTCCGCCGAGAAAAAGTCCGGACAGCGAATCGGCCCGCAATGCGTCACGGCTGATCGCAACTGCACCATTGAGATCGGTCACCGGCGGCGAGAATCCCTCGAACTGGACGGTGCCGTCCCTGGGGCGCAACGTCGTGGTGAAGGTAAACCTGTCGCGATCGAGGATCGGATAGGTTACCTGCAAATCAAACGCAGCATTACCATCGACCACGATCCGGTCCAGCTGGCCGCCGAACACTGACGCGATCGGACTTTGCCGCGAGAAGTCAAGGATCGATTCCAGAGAGCTATCTGCCGATGCATCGATAGTCAGGACTGGATTCCGCAGATCGGCAATCTCGACCCGTGCATTCGTTACATCGATTCCAAGACTCGATGCGATATTGTTGCTCGAGTACAGCCGCGCATTTTCAACCACCAGGTCGAGGTCCTGCATGCGTGCAGCCGGCCACTTGTCCGAAAAGCGCAATACGGCGTTCTGGAGTTTTGCGTCGACGCGAAATATTCCGTCGCCTTCGTCAAACGGGAATTGCTCCAGCACGCCGACAAAGCGGGTTGTGCCGGCCGGTACTTCGCCTGCCACCAGCGCATCCATGAGCCAGCGGTGCAGCGCCGGTTTGATTGGCCCGGCGGGCAGGTAACGCCGGGCTGTGGCGATATCGGCAATGCTCCAGTTGCTTTGCAGATCGACAGTCGGAGAGCCTCCGTCCGCCGGGAGCGAAACCTGCAGGCTGCTGTCGCTGGCGAAGTCCGCATTCAGGATCTGAATGCTGTCAGACAGAATCGTCATACCGTCCCCGCCGCGCCTCCAGACGACGGTCCCCGCAACGCGATGCAAATCCACCGATTCGTCGATATGCGGTTCCAGTCCGAGCCGCATGTCGGTAGCGTCCATCTCGAGACGGCCACCGCTCTGATCAGCACGTATAACGCCGCTGAAACCACGAACTTCCGGCCAATTGCCAATTGCGGCTGCGCCCACGCGCTCCATTGAGGCTGACAGATCGAAGCGCGTCAATTCATCGTTCACGTACGATACCGTTACGCTGACATCCCTGAGCGTTCCAGACGTGCCCGCATCCGCCAGTCGCTTACGAGCAGTTTCAGGTACCCATGCCTCGATAAAAGGAAAATCGTCGAGGTTGAGAAACGACGCGCTGCCGTCCACACGGCGCCGTCCGGTACCTGCGTCGTCTGTAAAGCGAATCTGCATTGCGCTCGCTGGCCACTCGCCGTTCTCGGAGCGGAGTACGAAGTCGTCTGCCGCGACCAGTGTTTCCCCTTCGCTTCGCAAATATTCCATGCGGCCCCGAGCCGCGATTGGTGGCAGATCGGCGCTTCCTTCAGCGATGACGTCAGTCATGGCAAAGTTTGCCGTTGCGCGACTGACGCCGGCATCCGACAGGTCGACCCACAAACTCAGATCTATCACGCCTGATTCAAAGCTGACCGCGGGGTCTGACCACATGCGTGACAGGCCTGGCGCATTTAACGCACTGCCCTCTACAAAAAATTGCCAGGGAGATACGGCTGCAGCATCATTTCGCGGCCGGCTCGCCGCAACGTTCAAACCTGTGCCCAGGCTTTGCGGAAGTGTCAGGCTGGCATCAACGCTATCCTGTTGAGCATTGCGTTGAAAACTGAACCTGTCGACCAGTACGGTATGGACCTGGCCTTCTTCGAGGCCGCGCAGCGTTACGCGCATGTCCTCGGCGACTACAGACAAGGGACCTCCGTCCTCATCAGCGGCAACGCGTGACTCGAGCAAGTCATTGACGACTATGCCCTGCACTCGCCAGGTTCCGTTACTCTCACTCGCTACGTCAACGACCGTATCGTGGATTCGTATCCGTTCTGCAACCAGTTCACGATCGCGGAGCAGTCGCAGCAAACCAACGCCAACGCTTATCTCTTCCGCCGTCAGCATCGTAATGGAACCATCCGCCGCGACAAGTCGCGCATCGTAAAAATTCAATTCCGGTCCGCTGAAACGCCAGCGCGCATCCATACCGGAGAATTCGACCTGCATGCCGATTGCGGCGCTTGCCCAGTCTTTGATCTGTTCCTGGTATTCCGGCAGCTTCGGCAGCATGAGGCGAAAGAGGCCGACCGCTATTGCCAATACAATGACCACAGCGGCCGTGCTGTACGCCAGGAATTTCAGGATTTTTCTTAACAGTTGCTGCATCGTGTTTGTAACAGGCGTCTTATACCAATACCACGTCAAATTGGTCGCGGAGGTACAGCGACTCCGGTTGCAGACGAATTGCCTTGCCGGTTTGTGACTCCAGCGCGGCCAGACCATTTGCTTCATCGCTCAAAAGCATCTCGATAACATCCTGATGGGCGAGGACCAGAAGTTCGTCAAACTTGAACTGGCGATGCTGGCGAATGATCTCGCGAAAAATCTCGAAGCAAACGGTAGCAGACGTCATGACGAATCCGCGTCCGTTACAGTTTGGACAGTCTTCACACAGGATATGCTGCAAGCTTTCACGGGTTCTTTTCCGCGTCATCTCTACCAGGCCGAGCGGCGATACCGGTGTTATCTGATGTCGTGCATGGTCCCGCAACATCGACTGCTCAAGAACCTGCATGACTCGTTTGCGGTGATCTTCTTCCTCCATATCGATGAAATCTATAATGATGATGCCGCCCAGATTGCGCAGCCGAAGTTGCCGCGCAATGGTGACGGCAGCCTCCAGATTGGTGCGGAAAATGGTCTCCTCGAGATTACGATGTCCGACATAGGCGCCCGTGTTGACGTCGACGGTCGTCATCGCCTCGGTCTGATCAAAAATAACGTATCCGCCTGATTTTAAAGAAATACTTCTATCCAGTGCCTTCTTGATCTCATCCTCGACGCCATGCAGATCGAAAATCGGGCGCCGCCGCGTATATAACTCGAGTTTCGGCTCGAGTTGCGGCAGGAAGGTCGCAGTAAACGTCTGCATGTGCTGAAAATCCGACTCCGAATCAATCAGGATGCGCTCGACGTCTGTCGTTGCCAGGTCTCGCAGTACACGAATCGGCAACGGCAAATCCTCGTGTACCAGTGCTTTTACCGCACCTTTCCTGCACTGTTCCTGAACGACCAGCCAGAGCTTGCGCAGGAATTCCAGATCCGATCCCAGCGCCTGGTCATCGGCACCTTCGGCAGCCGTTCGCACAATTACGCCCCCGCCCTGATCGTGTGTCGCAAGAACTTGTTCAGCAATCCTGCGCAGGCGCTCCTTTTCTGCCTCGTCCTCGATGCGTGACGAGATTCCGACTCCCTTGCCGTTCGGCAGGTAGACAAGGTAGCGCGACGGCAAGGTAACGAAGGTTGTCAAACGAGCGCCCTTGCTTCCCAGCGGATTCTTGACTACCTGCACGAGCACGTCATCGCCTTCACGGATCAGTTCGCGAATATCGATCGGCGGAGTCGCGTCCTGCTCATCGGCTGCGTTGCGCCGCGATATATCGGATGCATGCAGGAAGGCGGTACGTTCGAGTCCGATATCGAGAAAGGCAGCTTGCATGCCGGGGAGAACCCGGCATACGCGTCCCTTGTAAATATTGTTGAGCAGCCCGCGGCGTGCCGCGCGTTCGACGTGAATTTCCTGCAGGACGCCGTTCTCCAGCAAGGCTGCCCTTACCTCGCGCGGCGTCACGTTGATGAGAATTTCTTCCTTGGGTGAATCGTCTGTCATGACCTCAGCCTGTGCCTGGCTCCGGAACGCCCGGCAGCAAGCCCATCCCGGCTTGCCGCAACAGGATCGCCGTTTCGTACACCGGCAGCCCCACCACGCCGGAATAACTGCCGGACAGCGACTCGACGAAAATGCCGCCAAGCCCCTGAACTGCGTAGGCGCCAGCCTTCCCGGCCGGTTCGCCCGACGCCCAATAGGCGCGCGCCTCGTGCACCGAAAAACGGCGAAAACGGACTTCAGTGGATGACAGCGCTGTGAATTCCCGGTCATCCACGGACACGACGACCGCTGTTCTGACTACGTGCAGTCGACCGGAGAGTTGCAACAGCATGTCGAGCGCATCGTCCTGTGACCGGGGCTTGCCGAAAGTACGCTCGTCGAGCGATACGACAGTATCAGCGCCGAGAATGACACCTGACCGGCCATCCCGTTCGCGCGCGGTGCGCACTTTGCAGATAGCGAGCCGCATAGCGAGGTCGGCCGGCATTTCATCGGCCTGCGGTGACTCATCGATATCGACACCGGCCCAGGTGTGGCGCAAGCCCAGTGCGCTCAGGATGTCGCGTCGCCGCACTGACGCAGAGGCCAGGTGCAGGACGGCGCCGATCGCGTTTACCGGAAGCGCGTGTCCTCGGCTTGATTTTTCGTGGCTCGATTCACGCACGATGATAAGGATGGCCGGTGGTCATCGTCCAGGCACGGTAAAGTTGTTCGGCGACAAGGACACGTGCCATGCCATGCGGCAGCGTCAGGCTTGACAGGGACCAGCGCAGGTCCGCTCGCTGGTGACACGCGTCGTCCATTCCGTCCGGGCCACCGATGACGAAAGCCAGGTCACGACCCGCGTCCTGCCAAACGAGCAATTGAGCCGCCAGTTCGGCACTGGACCATTGCCGGCCTGTCTCGTCCAGCAGCACGACCTGCTCTGCCGGCTGGAGTCTATCCAGAACCTTGCGACTTTCGGCTCGCCTGGCTTTGTCCACATCGTTTTCATTGCCCCGTCTCGCCGAGGCAACGACATCAAGTCGAAACTGCCATTGCCTGGGCAGTCGCCGGACATACTGATCGAAGGCCTGCAGCACCCAGGCGGGTTGCCTGTCACCGACTGCGATCAGTCGAATGTGCACAAGGTTCGCATCCCTTATCGGTCCCGTATGGCGAGATCAGCAGCCGGCTCGAGCGACCAGAGTTTCTCCAGGTTATAAAACTCGCGAACTCGCGGTAGCATGACGTGCACCAGAACGTCCTGTAAATCCAGCAACACCCATTCGCCGCCTTCGCTTCCCTCTATGCCTGTCGGCCTGTGGCCTTTGCCGCGGGCCTTTTCCGCGACCGTATCAGCCAGCGATCGCACATGCCGGTTGGACGTACCACTGGCGACGATCATGTAGTCGGTAACGGTTGTGAGTTTGCGCACGTCAAGCACAACGATGTCCTTTGCTTTTGTCTCCTCGAGTGCCGAGATGACAAGATCCCTGAGGTCTTCGCTATTCATTCGTCATACCGTTTCGTCCTTTGCTCGTTGTGTCTGCGGTAACAGCCGCTTGTTTCAATGATGTCACGTACCGCATCAGGCATGAGGAACCTGGGATCCCGCCCGACAGCAACCAGTTCCCGAATCTCGGTCGAGGAAATTTCTAGTTGCGTAACATCATGTATGAAAATATGGCCAGCCTTCGCCTGATGCAGGTCACCGATTCGATGCGTGCCGCGATCGGCGAGTAAATCGCCGAGCGGGCCGATATCGGGAGCCCGCCATCCCGGCCGGTGCGCCACAATGATGTGCGCGAGTTGCAGAATCTCGCGCCACTGGTGCCATTTCGGCAAGCCCAGAAAGGCATCCATTCCGATAATAAGTCCGATCGGTCGCAACGGGAATTCTGCGCGCAGCGCCGACAGCGTATCGACTGAATACGACGGGCCATCGCGCTGCAATTCGCGATCGTCGACCACAAATCCTTGCTGGCCTGCCGTGGCAACCTGCACCATCCGCAGACGCAGTTCCGCGCTCGCAATGGGTGTGCCGCGGTGCGGTGGGCTTCCGCATGGCATGAAACGCACCTCATCGAAGCGTAACGCTTGCAGCATTTCGAAAGCGGTCCGCAAATGCCCGAAATGTATGGGGTCAAACGTGCCGCCGAACACACCCATCGAACTCATGCCGGTTGTACCTCGCCCGGAGATTGACTTCTCTCACTCATGCGGCTTTTGCACTTGCCTGTGCGAGGCCCAGTACGAGCTCGGTACAAAGCTGCCACGGGTCCCGCTGCAATTGTCCCTTTGCAGCAGCATCTGCGCGGAATGCAAGTTGCAGGAGTTCATAGAAGTCATCGGCGGTATGCCGGCTAATGCACGAGCGAACGAGCGCCTGACGCGTGCTCCAGACGCCGGATTGCTGCAGCGCCTTGCCCAGTTCCACGCCCGAACGCAACGAATCCGCGAGTTTCGCCAGGATACGCAGTTCGCGAGCCAGCACCCAGACCACTGGTACCGCTTCGACACCTTCCGCCTGCAAGCCGCGCAGAATGCGCACGGCACGCGCCGCCTCGCCGGATAACGCGGCGTCAACCAGCTTGAAAGCGTCGTAACGGCTGCTGCTGGCAACTGCCCGCTGAACATCCGCGGCGGATACCGGGCCCGCGCCCAGCAACAGCCGTAATTTGCGAATTTCCTGATCCGCCGCCAGCAAGTTGCCCTCGACACGGTCCGCGATCAGGCGAACGGCATCGCGATCCGGCTGCAATTCCTGGCGCCGCATGCGTTCGGTGATCCAGGCCGGCAGCTCACGCGCCCCGACCGGCCAAACCGGTATCAGCGCGCCGTTCGTCTCAATGGCCTTGACCCAGGCAGCGGCGGAGGCCTTCTTGTCGAGTTTCGAAGCGGCAATGATTACCAGCAACTCCGGACCGGCATGCCGCAACAGCTCGGTGATGGCAGCAGTACCCTGGCGATCGGCCTTGCCGGTCGGCAATCGAATTTCGAGAATTCGGCGCTCTGCGAAAAGCGACCGGTTGCCGGCTGACCCGGCCAGCGACTGCCAGTCGAATCCGGCCATGACCACGTGCAACTCGCGCGAATCGAAACCCCGCTTGGTCGCTGCTTGGCGAATTGAATCGAGGGCCTCCTGCACCTGCAGCGGCTCGTCACCGGTGACCAGGTAACAGGGCAACAGGGTCTTTGACAGCGCTGAGCGAAGCTGACTGGCAGGGATTTTCACGCGCGCAGGGGTAGCCGTAAGTACAGACGATGATACATGGGGCCGCAACAGCCGACCAGCCGCAACTCAGGCGCCATCCAGTTGCTCGAGCCCGATCGACTCACTCTCAAGCAAAACGGGGATGCCATCGCGTACCGGATACAGCAGCTTGCCGTCATCGGTCACGAGCGCCTCGCCCAGCGCTTCGGACAAGGTCTCGCCTTCCCGATTGGCGAGCCGCCGAGCCGCGATCGACGCGTTGACCTTTTTCAGGAGATCGCCGCGCGCCGGTGCCAGTCCCTTGTGCGTGATCGGGCAGCACAAAATGCCGAGGAGTCGCTTATCCATGGTATTCGTCGAGGTTCCTGGGTTAGCTGCCCGCACCCGTCCGCCGATCCAGCAGCAGCGGCGATTGCGGTCAGATTTGTTATGTTATAGCATTTTAAAATCGGGCGATGCCATCAAGGGCCTGGCCTTTCGATCGCGACCTGTCCAGAACGGGTTCAGGTCATTTTAGCCCTTTCGCGGATCGAGGATAACGGCAAGCCCGCATGGATAACAGCGCTGTGAAGTCAACCGAGATGCTGGACAAAGCAGCCGTGACCCTGTCCGGACTGTGCCTGCTGCATTGCCTGGCCCTGCCGCTGGTTCTGATCGCCCTGCCGTTCATCAATGCCGTGTCGCTTGACGGCCTGCACGCGGAGATGCTTCTCGTGGTCATTCCCATCAGCACGGTGGCGCTGCTGCTCGGCTTTCGACGGCATGGGAAGCGCCGCATCCTGCTGGCCGGGGTCGTAGGCATGGCGTTGCTGATATTCGGCGGCACAGTGGCGCACGACCACTATGGTGTGATTGCCGACCGGACCTTGACGATCGCCGGCGCCATCGTGCTGGCATTTACGCATTACCGCAACAGCCGGCAGGCGCGCCACTGTCGCAGTCGCTGAGGCTGCGCTACAAATCGAGTTTGCCGGCCAGGTCGTCGCGACCGAGTTTTTTCGCGACGTCGCGAGCCGCTTCGCGATCATCCGGCAAAGGCCTGAAACGCCGGTCTTCCAGCAGACATCGCGACATCAGCTTGACCGCTTCGACCTCGCGTTGCTCATGCAGCAGTTGCGTCAGGTATTCCTGGGCCAGCATCATCGCTGCCTCTTTCGATTCCCATTTCAGCATCTCGGTTAAATACCAACGCCAGGCATCGTCGCTGTAGCTCTCCTCGCCCAGCGCATTGCGCACGTGTGCCATGCCGCCAGCCCGATTGTCACGACTGATGAACCCATAGGCATGCGTCAACACCCCTTGACGTGCGACCACTTGGCGTTGCTGAAGCGCCGCCTCTTCCGGTTCCAGCGGGTCGGGAATCGTCAGGGAAAACTGTATGTCCCGGGCGTGGAGCAGTGCGCCGGTCAGGGTAAACGTAAGAAACATCGCGTAGTAACTCGCTGCCGTCAGGATGATGGCGGGTAAGTCTGCCAGTCCCAGCAGTACAACCAGCAAGCCGGCCAGCACCAATACGGCCGGCACCAGTGCATAGGACGGGCCGCAAGCCCTGATCATGCGCACAATGGCCCGTGGATCAAGGGATTCGAATGGGGACCGTGTCAGTGCCAGAATCGCCAATGACGCAGGCATTATTCCGACGAGCGCCACGGCGAATATCCAGGCAGCCAACGGCGACACCTCGTGATGCAGCGAAAAGCCACCCCAGATCGACACCGCCAGCAAGACCAGCGGCGTCAGGCTCCAGACGTTGTCGACGAGGTTGAACACTTCGATGCCGGCAACCGGCGTCGTGATGCCGAGTGCGCGTGCCTCGAGAAGCATCAGGAGGTATCGGTAAAGGGCCGGCACCAGGATGATGCCGAGCCAGATGCCGAAGATGCCGGCTTCCCGTGCCAGGGCGGTGAGTAGAGCAAAGCTCACAATCGCAATAAGCACCACGGTATCCGTCACGGGGAAGCGCAATTCCCGCAGCAACCAGGCTGGATTCACTTGCCGGGTCGCTTTGACCCGGGTCGCGGTGTCCCTGGTCACTCAGTCGGTATCCTGTCGTTCGCGCGGTGCGGGAACCGGATCGTCGCCGGAACCGCCCCAGGGATGACACCGTCCGATTCGCCTGGCAGCAAGCCAGCTGCCGCGAAAAGCTCCGTGTTGGCGCAACGCGTCCCGTGTATACACTGAACAGCTTGGACTAAAGCGACAGTGCACCCCCAGCAGTGGCGATAACAGGTAGCGGTACATGGCGACCATGCCAAGAAGAGGCCATGCCAGCCATTTCCCGATAGCGCGCATGTTCAGTCGACTTCCGCAGCCTGACTGGCGAAACGGCGAATGGCCGCCAGCATCGCGGACAAACCATTGCTCCGCGTCGGACTCAAATGCTGTTCGAGTTGCAGGGCGCTGACAAACTGCGGCGGTGTCTCAAGTATTTCCGCCGCGCGCTTGCCGCCGTAGATGCGCAGGATAACGGCGATGAGGCCCGATACGATTGCGGCGTCGCTGACAGCGTGGAAGTCAAGCCTGTCACCGCTCTGCTCAGCCTTGAACCACACCTGTGACTGGCAACCCTTGATGCGATTCTGTTCGGTTTTCCATGCATCCGGAAAATCCGGAAGACGCCGTCCCAGATCAACGAGATACTGGTAACGATCCATCCAGTTGTCGAAGAAGCGAAATTCCTCGATCAGCTCAGCCTCTGCCTGGCGCACTTCGTTTGCAACCGTCACCGGCGGAAGCCTGTCCGCAAGTTCATCCGCTGCGACGCCATCGCGTACCGTCCGCACCGTCTTCAATTGCAATACCCGCCATTGCAAGCTGCTCGCGAATTTCGTCGGCCAATGCGAAGTCCCGCTTCGCCCGGGCCGCGTTACGCTCGCCGATCAGCCGTTCGATATCCTCCACCGGCATTGCCGAATCGCAGGCACCGGCAAACCACGCCTCGGGGGAATCCCGCAGCAGGCCAAGAAGATCACCGGCCGCAACGAGCTGCAATGCGATCTCACGGCGAGTTGCCGCATCGCTGGTCTTGTTGAGCTGGCGTGCCCGATCGAACATTTCCGACAGCGCTTTTGGGGTGTTGAGATCGTCCTCCAGCGCGGCGACAACGCCATCCGGTGGCAGCGCGGCGCACCGTTCCGCCGTGCTAATCTCGACGCCGCGAATGGCTCCGTACAAGCGATCGAGCATGCGCTTCGCCGCATCGATCGTGTCATCGGACCAGTCGAGCGGCTGGCGGTAATGCGCGCTGATCAAGGCCAGCCGAATCGCCTCGCCCGGAATGGTCTTGATCATGTCGTGCACTAACAAGACATTGCCCAGCGATTTCGACATCTTGGTGCTGTCGATACTCAGGAAACCATTGTGCAGCCAGTAACGCGCGAAAACCGCACCATCGTGGGCGCAAGTGCTCTGCGCAAGCTCGTTTTCGTGATGCGGAAAGACGAGGTCCTGGCCACCGCCATGAATGTCGATCGTCGGGCCCAGGTGTTTCTTCGACATCGCCGAACATTCGATGTGCCAGCCGGGTCGGCCACGGCCCCATGGCGAATCCCAGCCTGGCAAATCCGGCGTTGAGGGCTTCCACAGCACGAAATCCTGTGGCGCCTTCTTGTACGGCGCCACCTCGACACGTGCTCCCGCGAGCATCTCCCGGAGATCACGTTTTGACAGCTTGCCATAGTCAGGATATGCACTGACATCGAACAAAACGTGTCCATCGGCCGCATACGCGCAGCCCTTGTCGAGAAGCGCCTGGATCATCCCGATCATTTCGCCGATGTGTTCCGTGGCACGCGGCTCGATGTCAGGCGGCTGTACACCCAATGCCGCCATGTCACTGTTGTACGCTTCGATGAAGCGCGCCGTGATGTCGCCGATCGGTTTGCCCGCTTCTTTCGCGGCCGCATTTATCTTGTCATCGACATCCGTGATGTTGCGCGCAAATACCAGCGTGTAGTGCTGGCGAAGAAGCCGCGCCAGAACATCAAAGACGACTGCGGGCCGCGCATTGCCGATGTGTGCGTAGTTGTATACCGTCGGGCCACACAGATACATCGTGACACGCTCCGGGGAGAGCGGTTCAAACGGGATTTTTTCGCCCCTCAGGGTGTCGTAAAGGAAAATTGTCATGCTGCCTGAATGTGTGACTGGCGGAACGCCTGACTGCCTGCTCGTGCGCCGTAAAGGCGCAATGATAGCAACAGTTCCCAGCCAGACCTTCCGGATGGCCTATAATTGGTCCTCCCCCAACTGCCGAATGATCCTGTGGAGCCCGAATGTCCGAACGATTCATCGAATTCCAGCCGCGCCGCTCCGTCGAGCAAGTCGAGGAAGGCACCGAGCTCGCGCCTAAGTTCGACGACCGCGGCCTTATCGCCGCCGTCACCACCGATGCCGAAACGGGCGAATTACTCATGCAGGGATACATGAATGCCGAGGCATTGAAGAAGACCATCGAGACCGGCGAAGCCTGGTACTACAGCCGCAGCCGGCGGACCGTCTGGCACAAAGGCGCCACGAGTGGCCTGGTGCAGAATGTCCGCGAATTGCTGGTGGACGACGATCAGGATTGCGTGTGGCTTCGAGTCTCGGTGACCGGCGGCGCAAGTTGTCACGTAGGCTATCGTTCGTGCTTCTATCGGCGCATTCCCATCGGCCCGTCACACGCCGCCGACACAGGCAAAGTAAACCTCGAGTTCACCGACACCGAAAAAGTGTTCGACCCAAAGGACATATACGGCGACGCACCGAACCCCACAGTACTCTGATCCGGGCCAAGAACTGAGGTAGTTGGGCTGTGGATTCGGGGCTTGCGGGAGGGCCTGACGAGGCGCCATCACCGGCGAGCGGGATGGTGTGCTCACAGCGGACCACGACGCAAGGTCTCGACCGGTGGGGAACCCTTTGGCGCAAATAAAGCGGACCGCAGGGAGCCATTGCGTCAAAGGGTTCCCCGGCGGTCGAGACCGATTCGAGCCACCATGCCACGTCTGTACTAGCGCTAACCTAGAACTGCCCCCGGGATTTTCCCTTGCGGCCCGCGCGCACTTTTGCCACGACCGGCAAGGGATCGCGCAAGGCGATGGCGCGTACCTGGTACACGTATTCGATGGTGCCGATCAGCCACAGGAAGTAGCCCATCAGCTCCATCAACTCCTCAATGGCTACTTTTACGATGCGCTGATAGTCGTCGCCGAGGATAGCCATCCAGAGTGGTTCATGCCCTACCTGCAGGACGAACGCGAAATGCACGGCCGCTCCCGCGAACAGCAATGTCAGGCCGGGTGAGGGCCACAGGCGCAGCCAGGCGATGTGAAAGCGCCGTCGGTGTCGAAAGACATAGGTAATGATCAGTGCAGCTATCACAGCAACCGTTACCTGCCAGAAGTTATCGATTATGTATCGATCGAGGAAATAGTCGAGTTCGCGAACCGCAAACATCAGCGCAAGGCCGCCAAAGGTAAATGCGACCGGACGTTGTGACGGGTAATGTCGAGCCACCCACAGGTACAACAAACCGCAGATAACGAGAATGCCCGTGTGCATAATCTCCACCGGGGAGTACTCGCTCGTCCCGAGAGTGTCGCCGGGTCCGGTCATGACCAGTAATCTGAGGGATCCCGGGGACGCTATTTCGAGCTGGGTCAGCACCCAGGTGATGAGTGCTATGCCGAGCAAATACACAATGTAGCGAACGAGTGCCATGCGGTCCCCCCGGCATCGGGACTGGCTACTATATCAGGCTAGTCACCTCGTAGCGCAAAGGTTGGCTGATGATGCTGATCGATGAGTCCATGTTTTTGCAACCAATGACAGGCATCTTGCGAGTCTTCGGTGAACCAGCGACCAGCACTACCGAGACGAAACGAATAGCCCCAGGTATCCATATCGCGCAGGATTCGCGCGATTCCGACGTTTGCAAGACACCCTGCCAAAATAATCTGCAGATAGCACACCGCCTCCTCCTCCGTATCGTCTCCGCCGGCGTCGCGATTCAGGTCGGCGCGACGTTTCGGGCACATACACACGATGTGACAGGTTTCATGCAACAGGGAGTGCAATGGTGTGTCGTTTCGAACGTACACAGTCCGGCTCACCACTCCGGCCTCGGGTGCGCCCCAGAACGAGCCAGGAATAGGTGAACAAGGTGGAACGTGTACAACTTCAATACCGAATTTGCCGATCAGGTCATTGAGCGAATTCGCGTTTGCTTCGGACACGCTCAGCACCGCACGACCGTGTGTGCCGTCGGCTGTCGGGCGCTGCGCAGCGTTCGGCATGGTTTATTGCAAGGCCGACAACTGGATCAGGACGATGCGGACCAGGTCCTTTACGATCGCATCTCGCATAAGCTCTTCTTCTCTTGCCTTGCCCAATACTTCGGTCTCATCGTAGGTGTAATCCCGCGTCAGCGTTTGTAATTGCGGTGCCAGCAGAATCGTCTCGCCACTTCGCACGCTGTACTCTACTGTGTAGTACACCTCGTACTCCCGTGGGACATTTCGCGCAGATACCGACAAAACCCGTTGGCCGGTTTCGTCGATGATCAGCTGGAACTCCGCGGTCGCATCCGCAGGCGAGTCGACGACTTCCGCACCGGCCGACCGCAGCTCCCGGCGAAGCTGCCGATAGAACAGGCTGTGCCGGTCGGTGGTGGCAATATAGGTTCGAGCCATTTCGGGCGGCACCTGTGGCGCCGAACGCAACTGGAATCCGCAACCACCCAAAGCTAGCGCCAGCACAGCCAACAGCGTTCGGCTAAACAACGACGTTGACCAGGCGGCGCTCGGGAAGAACGATCGTCTTGCGGATGGTTTTGTCGGCGATGAAACGGCGCACATTTTCATCCTCCAGCGCAAGCGTCGAAATGAGGTCCATGTCCGCATCGGCGGCGACAGAAATGCGTCCGCGCAGCTTGCCATTTACCTGCACCACGATCTCGATGACCTCCTGAATCATCGCGGACCTGTCGGCGACCGGCCAGCGCTCATCGACAGGCACTGAATCGTGTCCCAGAACCTGCCAAAGGCGGTGACAGACATGCGGCACGATTGGCGCCAGCAACAGGACAGCGACCTCCAGCGCCTCGTGTGCGATCGCTCGGCCGTCCTGCGACGCATCCCGGAATCGTTGCAGAGCGTTGAGCAACTCCATAACGGCGGCAATCGCTGTGTTGAAGGTGTAGCGACGGCCGATATCGTCGCTCACCTTGGCGATCGTCTGGTGCGTCTTGCGTCGCATATCCTTTTGCGCGTCAGTCAGTGCCGTCGGATCCGCCGAGGAAACCGGGCCTTGCGCGGCATGGGTGTGGACCGCATGCCAGAAGCGCTTCAGAAATCGAAACGCACCCTGTACACCATCGTCTGACCACTCGAGCGCTTGTTCGGGAGGCGCTGCGAACATCATGAACAGGCGTACAGTGTCGGCGCCGTATCGGTCGATGAGTTGCTGGGGATCGACGGTGTTGCCCTTCGCTTTGGACATCTTTGCACCATCCTTCAGGACCATCCCCTGCGTCAGAAGGTTCGTAAACGGTTCGTCTACCGAAGACAAGCCGAGGTCGCGCATCAGCTTTTGAAAAAAGCGCGCGTAAAGGAGATGAAGAATCGCGTGCTCGATGCCTCCCGTGTACTGGTCGACCGGCATCCAGTAGGCTTCGCGCTCATCGAGCATTGCATTCGCGCTGTCGGGACAGGTATAGCGGGAGAAATACCAGGAGGATTCAACGAAGGTATCAAAAGTGTCGGTTTCGCGTACCGCTTTGGCGGCGCATTTCGGACACGTCGTGTCATAGAACTCCGGCATATTCCTCAACGGTGAACCGACTCCGGAGAACTCGACATCTTCGGGCAAAATGACCGGAAGATCGTGAGCCGGAACCGGCACAGCGCCGCAATCGTCGCAATAGATAATCGGTATGGGTGCGCCCCAATAGCGTTGCCGCGAAACGCCCCAATCGCGCAAGCGGTAATGCACACTGCGTCGCCCGCGACCGTCGGCTTCGCAGCGTGCAGCGATCGCATCGAACGCCTGGCGGAAATCGAGACCGTCCAGGTCGCCGGAATTGATCACTGTTCCGTAGTCGACCAATGGCCCGTCTGCGACATCGAAGTCGCGGCCGTCAGCGGGTTCGATTACCTGGCGAATCGGCAAACCGTGCTTTGTCGCGAACTCCCAGTCGCGCTGATCGTGACCCGGGACTGCCATCACAGCGCCGGTGCCGTAGCCCATCAGCACGAAATTCGCTACCCACAGCGGCACTTTGTCCCCGCTGATGGGGTGAATGGCGTCGATGCCGAGCGGCATGCCCTTTTTCTCCATCGTCTCCATGCTGGCTTCGGCGGCCTGCGTTTTTTTGCACTCCTCCAGGAATGCGGCCAGCCGTGCGTCGCCGGCGGCCGCCTTCTGCGCCAGCGGGTGCTCTGCGGCAACAGCCATGTAGGTGACACCCATAAGCGTGTCCGGACGGGTCGTGAACACCGACAAAGGCTCGCTTTCGCCCACGACGTCGAACGACAACTCGATGCCTTCTGAACGCCCGATCCAGTTGCGCTGCATCGTCTTGACCCGTTCGGGCCAGCCGTCCATGCGATCGAGATTGTCGAGCAGTTCGTCAGCGTACGCCGTAATTTTCATGAACCACTGCGGAATTTCCCGCCGCTCGACCAAGGCTTCCGATCGCCAGCCACGTCCATCGATGACCTGCTCATTGGCGAGTACCGTCTGGTCAACCGGATCCCAATTGACAATGGAATTCTTGCGGTAGACGAGCCCTTTCTCGAACAGTTTTGTGAACAGCCACTGCTCCCAGCGGTAGTATTCCGGACGGCACGTCGTAACCTCACGCGTCCAGTCGTAGCCGTATCCGAGGCGCTGCAACTGGCCGCGCATGTAATCAATATTCTGGTAGGTCCATTTCGCCGGCGGCACACCACGCTGTATCGCTGCGTTCTCTGCAGGCATACCGAACGCGTCCCACCCCATTGGCTGTAGCACGTGCTTCCCCTTCATGCGCTGGTAGCGGGCAATCACGTCGTTAATCGTGAAGACTCTTACGTGCCCCATGTGCAACTGTCCGCTGGGGTACGGAAACATCGTCAGGCAATAAAATTCCTCACGCCCGGGTTCTTCGCCCACCTCAAAGCTGCGATTGATGGCCCAGTATTCACGTGCGTCTTGTTCTACCGTTTCTGGTTCGTACTGTTCAGTCATTGCCTGCTGCTGTCGGTACTCGATTCAAAAGCTGTGGAAAGCGAGGAAGGATAACGGTTTCCGCCGGCCTTCGCAGCAGCGTGTGCAGCATCTGAAGGCGGCGACTCAGTCAAGACCTGTGGCCGCTAGCGATTCCGATGCCGCCAACCGAACCAGGCCAGGATGGCGCCGGCGACAACAAGGACGGGCCAGTTACCGAGGATGACATACGGCGTAGCACCAGCCATCGGCATGACATCCATGGTGAGCGTTGCATACCGGAATTGCGGAGCAGTCTCGAGAATTTCGCCGCGCGGTCCGATAAAGGCGCTGATGCCGTTGTTGGTTGCGCGAATGGTGAAGCGCCCGGCTTCCAGCGATCGCACCCGCGCAATCTCCAGGTGTTGGTGTGGTGCAATGGACTCGCCGAACCAGGCATCGTTACTGACATTGATCAGCAGGCTGGCATCGGGCAGCGCGTAGAGCTGTTCAGCGCCATAAGCATCTTCATAGCAGATAGCGACCGCGAGCTGCTGTCCATCGTTGGTTACAAGGAGTGGCTGCTCCGCATCGCCGGGCGTCATATCAGTGTACGGCAGGCTCATCAGTCGCATCCATTCGCGCACCTTCTCCGGCACCGGGAAGAATTCACCGAATGGAACGAGGTGCCGCTTGCGGTAGACCTGGCGCTCTTGGCCATCCAGCATGAGAACGCTGTTATACATATCGTCGCCATCGTGTTCGAGGATTCCGAGCAACAGCGACCGGCCGCTGGAGAGCAATTCCGGCTGGAATGACTCTAGATACTCGTCCACCTGGTCAATCGTTGCGGGCAGTGCCACTTCGGGCCAAAGAATCAGGTCGCTTTCCGGGTGCGCCGCTACGGATGCACGGTACAGAGCGAGTGTGGGTCCGTACTGTTCCGGCAACCATTTGCGATCCTGGGACACGCCACCCTGGACGATTGTCGCGGTGCGGGCCGGTCCGGCAGGGCTGGTCCATGTCACCTGGGACAAAATAGCGCCCGCCAGCCACGGCAAAATCGTCAGTAAGGCTGCTAGCTGCCTCGAACGTCCCGAGCTTGCCAGGGCCCGGACAAATGCGGCGGCGCTGATTACAGCGAGAAAGGAAACACCGTAAACACCAATGACCGGCAGCCATCCGGCCAGCGGCGAGTCGATCTGCCCATAGCCGAGACTGAGCCACGGGAAACCGGTCAGAAACCAGCCGCGAAACCATTCGACAGCGACCCAGGCGGCCGGTGCAACCAGCAGGAGACGTCGCGCATCGCCCCGCCCGAGCGTTGCGGTAAGCCAACCAATCACCGCAAACCAGCTTGCCATGATGACGACGAGGCCCAGCATCAGCGCGATGGCGATCCACGGCGGGGCCTGGCCGAATACGTGTATGGATGTATATAGCCAATAGGTGCCGAACAGGAACAGGCCGACGCCAAACCAGAAAGCGTAGCGCGCAGCGACGCGCGGCGGCTTGTAAAGGCACGCCATGAGCAACGGCAGTACCAGGAGTGGCGCCAGTATGTAACAACCGAGCGGCGCAAACGACAGTGTGAATATCGCGCCGGCGACAAAGTACGCGAAGCTCACCACCGACGGTCTGGCATCAAGCAAGCGGCGCATTGAATCATGGCCTGTCGACATGAATTTTCTCACGATCTCCCGCGTTCGCCTGCTGCTCGCGGCGCCGGGCGCGCGGTGCGCGCCACCCGGGTGCCGCAAAAAAAAGGAAATCTACTCGGGATTGACTGCCCGTTGCACCTGCACGGTATCGATGCGACGCCGATCGGCTTTCGTGACGCGAAATTCGAAGCCATTGGAGGTGAGTTTCTCTCCTCGGCGGGGCAAGCGGCCGAGATCGTGCATGACGAGCCCGCCGATCGTATCGTAATCGTCGTCGGGAAGATCGCTGCCGAAATACTCATTGAAATCCTCGATGCGGGTGAGGGCGCGAACGAGGTAAGTTTCACGTCCTTCGCGCTCGCCTTCATTCTGGATGAAATCGGCTTCCTCGGGATCGTGTTCATCGTCGATTTCGCCAACGATTTCTTCCAATACGTCTTCGATGGTCAGTAATCCCGATACGCCGCCGTATTCGTCGACCACGATGGCCATGTGGTTATGGCTATCGCGAAATTCTTTGAGCAATGCGTTCAGTCTCTTCGACTCGGGAATAACGGCCGCAGTGCGCAGATAGTCCTCGATTCGCAGGTCACCGCGGGACTCGTTGCCGAAATAGCGCAGCAGATCCTTGGCCAGCAGGATGCCGAGGACTTCGTCGCGATCCTCTCCGATGACCGGAAAGCGGGAATGTCCGGAGTCGACAATGACCTTCAGCATCTCCTCGAGACTCTGGCTTCGCTCGATGACGACCATTTGCGATCGTGGCACCATGACTTCGCGCACCTGTGTTTCAGCGACTTCAAGAACACCCTGTAGCATGTCCTTCTCTTCGGGGTCGAAGACACTGTCAGCCTGCTGCAGCAAATCGTGGAATTCTTCGCGGCTCCAGGGTTCACCCTTGATGGCGCGCACGAGGCGCTTCCATACTCCGGTTGACCCGGTGCCGTTGGTACTGGGAGGTTTGTCGTTCATTCCATTTGTTTACCGTTACGCATAGGGATCGTCAAATCCCCGACTGGCCAGTATGCTGGCCTCCAGACTCTCCATTCGCTCCGCCTGACGGGTCGTCTCGTGATCGTAGCCGAGCAGGTGCAGTGTACCGTGCACCAGCATATGGCCCCAGTGAGCGGCCGCGCTCTTGCCTTGCTCGGCGGCCTCCCGGGCGATCACTGATCCGCACAGTACGAGATCTCCGAGTTCTTCAGCATCGGCTACAGGCACCTCGGGAAAATCGTTCACTGGCCGTCCTGGAAAGGCTAGTACGTTGGTTGCCTTGTCTTTTCGCCGGTAGCGCCTGTTCAGCTCACGGCTTTCCTGTTCGTCAACCACGCGCACCACCAGTTCAAAATTCCGCCGCGGTTCCGGCGCAACAGTGTTTATTGTTTGCTCCAGCCAGTCGCGTACTTCCTGCTCTCCAGGCAATCCGGGCGCATCGCCGGCAATCTGTATTTCGACCTGGACAGTTGTAATCATCTTCGCGTCAGACTTTATTGCGCCAGCTGTCTCAAGGGCGCGGACAGCCTGTGAGTTTCCTGCTAGCGCTTCGCCTCCGGCGCCGACTTGTATCCATCGGCCTCGTAAGCTTCCACGATACGCTGCACCAACTCGTGCCGGACGACATCGCCCGGCGTAAAATACGTGAATGAAATTCCACTGACCTCGCTCAGAATCCTGGCGGCATTGTTCAGGCCGGATTGCTCGCCCGACGGCAAATCGATCTGCGTGATATCACCGGTAACGACAGCGCGAGAGCCGAAGCCTATACGCGTCAAAAACATCTTCATCTGTGCCACGCTGGTATTTTGTGCCTCATCCAGAATCACAAATGATTCGTTGAGCGATCGACCGCGCATGAAAGCAAGCGGCGCAACCTCTATCACGTTGCGCTCGATTAAACGGGCAACCTGCTCCGGTCCGAGCATGTCGAAAAGCGCGTCATACATGGGACGCAGGTACGGATCCACTTTCTGTGACAAGTCGCCCGGCAAAAAACCCAGCCTCTCGCCGGCCTCGACCGCCGGCCGTACCAGGATCAGGCGCCTCACCTCCTCGTTCTCCAATGCATCAATTGCGCTGGCGACAGCAAGATAGGTTTTGCCTGTACCGGCCGGACCGATGCCGAAAGCGAGGTCATGATTACGAATACCCTGCAGGTAGGCTCGCTGATTCGCGCTTCGGGCGCGAACGAGTTTGCGACGGGTCTGAATCTCGACGTCGCCACTCTCGGGCTCATCGAGAACCAACCCGGAACCAGCAACTTCAGCGTCTCGCATTACGGACTCCCGCAGGCAGATATGCACACGTTCAGCATCGATCCTTTCCTTGCCACTCAATTTGAAAAGCGAACGCAAAACGTCACCACCGAGCTTTGCAGCTCCTGGTTGACCGGTAATTCTGAAGCGGTTTCCGCGACTGGCGATTTCGACACTCAGGCGACGTTCGATCTGTCGCAGGTGCTCGTCAAACTGGCCGCAAAGATTGGCAAGGCGGTTATTGTCGTCGGGTTCGAGGACGATGTCCTGAGATACTTGTACAGCGTTCAATGGTGGGTTGTCAGACCTCTCGAAAAGTACTCTTGGCAATTCTCATCGCATAGTGCCGTATCGGAATCACCTATACCAAGGTTACATTGAACTATTGTGACATGGAATAGTTTGCGGGCCCTGGCGCGGCGATATGATGCGCCCGCGCAACGAATTGGGCATTGCTTCCGTGATGACCACATCGACGAATTGCCCGATACAGGAGTCGTCCGCATCGAAATTGACCCAGCGGTTATTCTCCGTTCGACCCGCCACCTGCGCCTTGTTCTTGCGAGACACTCGCTCGACCAGGACAGTCTCAACCCGGCCAACCATCTTCTCGCTGATGGCCTTGGCGTGCTGATTGATTCGTGCCTGCAGTATCGATAATCGCTCTTTCTTGACCGACTGCGGCGTCTCGTCTGCGAAAGCAGCCGCCGGGGTACCGGGCCGCGGGCTGTACACAAAACTGAATGACTGGTCAAAGCCGATCTCGCCAATAAGTCGCATCGTTGCAGTAAAATCGGCATTGGTTTCGCCCGGAAAACCGACAATGAAATCCGACGAAACGGAAATGTCGGGTCGCACTTCGCGCAAGCGGCGAATCTTGTGTTTGTATTCCAGAACCGTGTGCCCGCGCTTCATGCGCGCCAGGATACGATCAGAACCATGCTGCACCGGCAGGTGCAGGAAGTTGGCAAGCTTGGGCACTTCTGCATAGGCCTGAATAAGGCTATCGGTAAATTCAACGGGGTGTGACGTCGTAAAGCGGATCCGCTCGATGCCGTCAATCGCTGCAACATAATAAATCAGGGTTGCCAGGTCAGCCAGCTTGCCGTCGTGCATCAGGCCGCGATACGCATTCACGTTTTGCCCAAGCAGATTCACCTCGCGAACGCCTTGCGCCGACAACGAAACAATTTCCGCAATCACATCATCGACCGGTCGACTGATTTCCTCGCCTCTCGTATACGGTACAACACAAAAGCTGCAATACTTGCTGCAGCCTTCCATTACCGACACAAATGCCGTCGGCCCCGTCGCCCGCGGCTCGGGCAGGCAGTCGAATTTTTCGATCTCCGGAAACGAGATATCGACCACCGGGCGGCCCTGACTTCGTACCTCCTCAACCATTTCCGGCAGGCGATGCAGCGTTTGCGGACCGAACACGATGTCCACGAACGGCGCACGGCGGGCGATGCCCTCGCCCTCCTGGCTCGCAACGCAGCCGCCAACACCGATCAGGAGTTGCGGCTTTTGTTCCTTGAATTCCCGCCAGCGCCCAAGTTGTGAAAAGACTTTTTCCTGTGCCTTCTCGCGAATTGAGCAGGTGTTGACCAATAGCACATCCGCCTCTTCAGCCGTCGCGGTGAGCTCATAGCCATGCGAAGCGCGCAGTACGTCGGCAATTTTCTCCGAATCGTACTCGTTCATCTGGCAGCCGAACGTCTTGATGTAAAGCTTGCTGCTCACGATGCGTTTTCAGAAAGGAATATCGTCATCGAAGTCGTCGGCGGATGAACGCGGCGGTGGCCGCGAATCGCCGGCGTCACCGGGCTCATTCATGGCGGGCGCGCCCGCGCCGGAGCGGCCCCCGAGCATTTGCATTTCATCGGCGACAATCTCGGTCGTGTAGCGGTCATTACCCTGCTTGTCCTGCCACTTGCGTGTGCGCAGCTTGCCCTCGATATAGACCTGCGAGCCCTTGCGCAGGTACTCGGCCGAGATCTCCGCGAGCCGTCCGAACATGGCAATGCTGTGCCATTCCGTGCGGTCCTTCTGCTCGCCGGTCTGCTTGTCTTTCCAGGATTCATTGGTCGCCACCCGCAGGTTCGTAACCGCAGACCCGCTGGGCATATAGCGCGTATCCGGATCCTGTCCGAGATTGCCGATAATGATTACTTTGTTGACGCCTCGGGCCATATTCGGTCACCTGATATAGTTGCGTGGTTTAATTGCTTGTTACGTTCGGCGGTCTGCGCCGCGCGGCCGGTCAGCCGCCCACCGCTGCTGGCGAGGGCTGCATATTGTAGAGCCTGAGCCTGCAAAAGCCAGCCTGATTTCCAGCGGTTTCAGCCCGATTCGACGCCTGTTGGCGATCAGTCTCCGCGCTTGCCCACGAAGCTCCCGGATCCGTGGGCAATGAGCCAGACGGCCGCGATCAATGCCCCGCCAAGGAACACGCTCGATGGGTCACCGCCTTCGAGCAGTCGCCCGCCGACCAGTCCGCCCACGAAGATGCCGAAAAACTGGGAGCTGGCGAACACCCCCAGCGACGCACCGCGCAGGTTGCCATCGGCGCGGATGGAAAGTCGTGCCGGCAGCCCGGCTTCCAGGAAGTTAAAGCCGGCAAAGAACAGGGCCAACCCGGCGACGACCGACCATTGGCCAAGCCCGCCGAAGGCCAGTTGCAACTGCCCGCCTAGCAAAAGCATGACCGAAATTGCAATAGTGCCATTCCTGCCACGGCGACCGTCAGCAAGAATCAACGGGACTGCGACCACCAGCGACAGAAGCAAAGCAGCGCCATAGACCTGCCAGTGCTCGCCAATGGGCAGATCGACCCTGAGATTGAGCAGATAGGGCAGCGCCACGAAGTTAGCTGTCAGGAGCACGTGCAACAGGAATATGTACAGATCGAGCTGCAGCAGCGCCGGCTTGAACGCCGCTGGCAGCGGCGCCACATCTGTCGGCTGTTGCAGCGCGATGCCGCGTGGCAGGGCGCGCAAGGTCAGCGCGGCAATGCCGGCCAGTCCTGCGGCCATCCAGAACAAGGCCCGCACGCCGAATTCCGCAGCTATGACAGGACCTGCGATCAGTGCCAACAGAAAGGCCATTCCGACGCCGATACCGAGCACGGCCATTGATCGGGTACGCACTTCGGCACGGGTCGAGTCCGCGAGCAGCGCCGACAGGGTTGCCGATACCGCGCCGGCGCCCTGCAGCAGCCGACCCGCGATGACCCCATAGATCGTAGCGCTAAGCGCTGCGATTACGCTGCCGGCCGCGAATAACAACAGGCCGCCCAGGATCACGCGCACCCTGCCGACCCGATCGGATAATGCACCGAAGGGTATCTGCAGCAACGACTGGGTCAGGCCGTAGCCGCCCACCGCGAGACCGACCAGCGTCGGCGTTGCGCCTTCGAGACCCCCTGCAAACAACGACATAACCGGCAACAGGGCGAAAAGGCCGAACATGCGCAGCATCGCGACGGAGGCGACGACCATTGTCGCCCGGCGCTCAACAGGCAGCAGACCGGCGATCGATTCTGTGGATTGTTTGCTCATCAAGCTGAATTTGTTGCGACGTGCCACGCGACGGCATGCCGGCTTTCTTGGAGTCGCCTTTGCGCTGATGTGACGCGGCGGCGTATATTAGCAGGTTGTTCCGCGAAGACTGCACAAGCCAATAAATGAAATCCGCCAAGTGAAAACCATAGACATTCGTGGCGCGCGTACCCATAACCTCAGGAACATCGATCTGAGCTTGCCGCGGGACCAGCTGATCGTGTTTACCGGACTGTCCGGGTCCGGCAAATCGTCGTTGGCCTTCGATACCATTTACGCGGAAGGTCAGCGACGCTATGTCGAGTCGTTATCGGCCTATGCGCGGCAGTTTCTGTCGATGATGGAGAAGCCCGACGTCGACCATATCGACGGGCTGTCGCCGGCAATTTCCATCGAACAGAAATCGACCTCCCACAATCCCCGGTCGACCGTCGGCACCGTGACGGAAATACACGATTACCTCCGACTGCTGTACGCACGCGCCGGGACGCCCCGTTGCCCGGATCACGGTATCACCCTCGAGGCGCAGACGGTAAGCCAGATGGTCGACCAGGTTCTGGAACTTGAGGAAGACACGCGCCTGATGTTGCTCGCGCCCGTGGTGCAGGAACGCAAGGGAGAGTACGTACAGTTAATGCAGGATCTGCAGGCCCAGGGATTCATTCGTGCCCGCATTGACGGTGAAGTGTATGAACTCGATGATCCGCCGAAGCTCGACTTGCGCCGCAAACATTCCATCGATGCCGTGGTCGATCGCTTCAAGGTAAAGGACGAGATCAGGTTGCGGCTTGCGGAGTCGTTTGAAACCGCCTTGCGCCTGGCGGACGGCGTTGCCCGCATCGCGTTCATGGATGACAGCGGCAAGGACGAGTTGCTCTTCTCGGACCGTTTTGCCTGCAATATCTGCGGTTACAGCCTGACGGAACTCGAGCCTCGGCTGTTCTCGTTCAACAATCCAAGCGGAGCCTGTCCCGGTTGTGACGGCCTGGGCGTGAAACAGTTTTTCGATCCGTCACGCGTCGTAGTCAATCCCGACTTGTCACTGGCAGGTGGTGCGATCCGCGGATGGGATCGCAAGACCACCTACTATTTCCAGATGATCCAGAGCCTCGCGGAACACTACAAGTTCGATATCGAAACGCCATTCAACGAATTGCCGGAGAAGATTCGTAATATCATCCTGTTCGGCAGTGGCAAGGAGAAGATCGAATTTCACTACGCGAATGCCCGCGGCCTGGAGATCCGCCAGCGGCATCGTTTCGAGGGTGTCATCCCCAATCTCGAACGACGTTTTCGCGAGACCGAATCGAGTGCTGTGCGTGAGGAGCTGACGCGGTTCCTCAACAGCCAGCCTTGCCCGGAGTGCAACGGCACGCGACTGAATCGTTCCGCACGCAACGTGTTCGTCACCGACCTGTCGCTCCCGGAGATCAGCGATATGTCGGTGGGTCATGCCCGGGCTTTTTTCAGGCAACTCAAGCTGAGCGGCTGGCGCGGGACGATTGCCGACAAGATCGTCAAGGAAATTGGCGACCGGTTGGGTTTTCTCAGTGACGTCGGGCTCGACTACCTGTCCCTCAATCGCAGTGCCGAGACCTTGTCCGGCGGTGAAGCACAGCGTATCCGGCTCGCCAGCCAGATTGGTTCCGGTCTCGTGGGTGTAATGTACATACTCGACGAACCATCGATCGGCCTGCACCAGCGCGACAACAAGCGCCTGCTCGGTACGTTGCTGCATCTCCGCGATATCGGTAACACGGTCATCGTGGTCGAACACGACGAGGAGGCTATCATGGCGGCTGACTATGTCGTCGACCTGGGCCCGGGCGCCGGCGTGCACGGCGGCCGCGTGGTTGCTACCGGTACGCCGGAGGAAATCAAACAGAATCCGCGATCGCTGACTGGCCAGTATCTTTCAGGTCGCCGTGCCATCGCGCTGCCGGACAAACGTGTGCGGGCGGACAAGAAACGCCAACTGACCATCACTGGTGCACGCGGTAACAACCTGAAGTCCGTGGATGTGGCGATACCGCTTGGCCTGATGACCTGTGTTACGGGCGTCTCAGGGTCGGGCAAGTCGACGCTCGTCAATGACACCCTCTTCAAGGCCGTAGCCGAGACGCTCAATCGCGCCAGTCGGAATCCGGCGCCTTACGAGCGCATCGCGGGAATCGAGCAGATCGATCGGGTCATCGACATCAGCCAGAGCCCGATCGGCCGCACACCGCGTTCCAATCCGGCCACCTACAGTGGCTTGTTTACGCCTATTCGCGAGCTGTTCGCAGGGACCCAGGAAGCGCGCTCGCGCGGTTACATGCCGGGTCGCTTCAGCTTCAATGTCAAAGGCGGTCGCTGTGAGGCCTGCCAGGGTGACGGCGTAATCAAGGTGGAAATGCATTTCCTGCCGGATATTTACGTCCCCTGTGATGTGTGCCGCGGGATGCGTTACAACCGTGAAACGCTGGAAGTCCGCTATAAGGGCAAAAATGTTCACGAAGTGCTGGAGATGACGGTCGAAGACGCGCTCGAGTACTTTCGTAACGTGCCCGTGGTGTCGAAAAAACTGCAGACCTTGCTGGACGTCGGCCTGTCGTATATCCGCCTGGGACAGAATGCGACGACTCTGTCGGGCGGCGAAGCGCAACGCGTCAAGCTCGCTCGCGAACTGTCGAAGCGTGATACCGGCAGCACACTCTATATTCTCGACGAGCCGACAACCGGGCTGCATTTTCACGATATCGAGCAACTTCTGCTGGTGCTGCATCGCCTTCGCGACAAAGGCAATACGGTTGTCGTCATCGAGCATAATCTCGACGTCATAAAGACCGCGGACTGGGTCATTGACCTGGGTCCTGAGGGTGGCGATGGCGGTGGTCGTATCATCGCCACCGGGACACCCGAGGACGTCGCCGCAAATGAAGACTCATTTACGGGCGAATATCTGCGACCGTTGTTGCGCCGGGTAGCGAAAGCAAAGCGCGCCGCTCGCTGAGGAATCGACCGCTGCCGGAATCAGGCAGTGGATTGCACGCCTTGCTGCAATCCATCCTCGGGCAGGTTCTTCACCAGTCGGCCAGTGATGACTCCCGCCGTCATGGCGCCATTCACATTCAGAGCCGTGCGCGCCATATCGATCAGCGGCTCGATCGAGATCAAAAGCGCGGCAAGGGTTACCGGAAACCCCATGGCCGGGAGAACCACCAGCGCTGCAAAAGTAGCGCCGCCGCCGACACCGGCCACACCAAACGAACTGATCGCCACGATGCCGACCAGGACTGCAATGAAGGACGGAGCCATCGGGTCGATGCCTAGCGTCGGCGCAATCATTGCGGCAAGCATCGCCGGATAGATACCGGCACAGCCGTTCTGGCCGATGGTCGACCCGAACGTCGCTGACAGATTTGCAACGGGTGTCGGCACTTTAAGCTGTTCGACCTGCGTTTCCACGTTCAGCGGTATCGTCGCCGCCGAACTGCGTGACGAAAACGCGAAGGTAAGAACCGGCCACACCTTGCGGAAATAATGGGCGACGTTTACGCCATTCATCATGAGCAATGCAGCGTGTACGACGAACATGATGGCGATTGCGATATAAGATGCCACGACGAACGTGAACAAGTTCAGGATATCGGCGGCATTTGAACCTGCTACCACCTTCGTCATCAGGGCAAGTATTCCGTAGGGTGTCAACGCCATAATGATGCGCACGAGCTTCATTATGATCTCCTGCACGGTCATCACGAAACGGCTGATTGCCTCGCCGCGTACGGGATCGTCCTTGCCAACCTGGAGTGCGGCGATACCGAACAGTATGCCGAAAATGACGACCGCAATAATGGATGTTGGTCGCGCACCGGTCAGGTCCAGGAACACGTTGGAGGGAATGAAGCGGACCAGCATGTCCGCCAGGGTCAGGTTCGCGATGCTTTCCTGCCGTGCCACAAGCGCTTCGGCACGCTCGAGTTCCCTGGCCCCTTCAGTCAGGCCCTCTGCTGTAAGGCCGAATACATTGACGATACCGATGCCGACCAGTGCTGCAACCATTGTCGTGGCGACCAGTATGCCGATCACGAGGCCGCCGATCTTGCCCAGCGCCGCCAGCTCCCGCATACGCACGACGGCTGCGATCATCATCACCAGCACCAGCGGCATGATCACCATCTGCAGCAAGCTCACATAGCCACTGCCAACTACGTTCGTCCACTTCAGGGTTCCCTGTATGGCATCGGGATTGCCGGCATACAAAAACTGCAGTGCGAGGCCGTAGGCAACACCGGTAACCAGTCCGGCCAGGATTCTCTGGGCCAGCGAAAAGCGTGGGCCTTTGAGCCTGGTCAGCAATGCGATACAGGCGAGAAAAACCAGCAGATTGAGGATTACCAGGAGTGTCATTTTTCATTCCGCCCTGCGCGTGATCGGCAACAGCAGCATGCAACAAAACGGGTTGCACGGCAAAAATCAGGTTACAGAAGTGACGTATTGGTCGAATGCGGCGGCGAACTTTTCCGGCGCATCGGCATCCATGCGCAGGTACATCGAGGGCTCGATCAACTCGAGCTCCATGAGCAGGAACCGCCCGTCCGGGCCGCGCACCAGGTCGCAACGCGCATAAACCGGCATGGGCGTTACCAGTGCGAGCACGCGATCAGCGGTATCGATCACGGCGGGCTCCGGCGAGACAGCTGTTATTTCGGCACCATGCTCTTCCTGCACGCGGAAATCATGCGCTTTGGGAACCTTGCGAATGGCATGGCTGAACCGGTTATTGAAATAGAACAATGAATACTCTCCCTCCGTCCTTATATTGGCAATAAACGGCTGGACGACGAAAGCACGGTTGTGGAACGTTTGCAGCAGCGCAGCGTCCTGGCGTGAAGCGGAATCCCGGTCAAGCAGAAAAGTGTCTGTCGCATTGGTGCTGACGACGGGCTTGATAATGAGCGTCTCTGCCAGCATTCGATCGAAATACGCAGCCAGGTCGCCTTTCTCCAGATGCGTCTGCCAATGGCTGGGCACAATATCTGCCCCCCTTTTCTCAAGGTCACGCAAATAGGTCTTGGGCAAACCCCAGTGCACTAGCGCCAGGTCGTTGACCAGAATGGCGCGTGAGCGATCGATGCGTTCCAGCACGTCAAGGAAACGGCTGACGTCCTGCGGGTAATCCCAGGGCGTTCCGATATAGACCGCGTCAAAGGCATTCCAGTCGGCAACCGGCTTCCGCCATGGCACAAGTTCGACTGTCCACCCCTTGGCCTTGAGGGGGGCGATTCCAAGGTCGGCATCGATTGACCAACCTTCGGTGCTGTCCATCGTCAGAAAGGCACAGCGTCGCTTTTTCATGTCTGAGTCATCCGGGACTTCAATCGAGTTGCAAGCGCATGCCGATGCGCTTCGACGGATCAATGCCCACCTCGGTTTCTTCCGCCAGGAAGCCGGCGAGTTCCGGTCCGAGCTCTGCCGTCGACAGGGGCTTGAACCCGAGATTCGCGTAGAAGGGCGCGTTCCATGGCAGGTGGCGAAAGGTGATCAGCGACAGGGCCGGAAACTCGTGCAGTCGGGCCCAGGCGATCACGGTTTCGACGAGCTGCGTCCCGATGCCTCGTCGCCCGTGGTCGGGGTGGACATCCATCTCGCAAAGGTACAGCTCGTCCGCCAGCTCCTCGGCCAGCGCAAAGCCCACCGGGCGATCGCGCTCGTCGACAGCAATCCACAGCCGCCCCGCCCGTTGCGCCTCGCGCAGAGTCGCATAGTCGGTAACCATGTAGCGCAGTTCTCCCGGGAGGTCCTCATGCGGAAATCGCGCCGCAGCCGCCTGTTCAATCGGCGCAACGGCTTCAACGTGCACTCTTGCGGCAGGAACGACCCGGTATTGCGGGTGCGCGGCCGTGTCAACGGACAAAGCCGGCGTCCTTCATTTGCCGATCATGCAGGCGGAAAAGAATGAGCAACGCGCTGATCGCTCCGATAAGTGCCCAACCCATATCGGACTGCGTATCCCAGATATATCCCTGGGTGCCGAGAAACGATTCCGCGGCCTCCTCTGACATAAGAGCAACGCCCCATTCGATCAGCTCGTAGAAAGCGCTGATGCCAAGACACATGCTGACAATAAAAAAATTGCGCCAGGCAGCTGTCGAGAAGATTGCGTTACGAATCGAGATTTCGCGGGCGACCAATGCGGGCACAAATCCTTGTGCGTAGTGACCGAGCTTGTCGTAGTTGTTGCGCTGCTGCCCGAACGTATCGCGAATCCAGTCGAAAGCGGGCACTTCCGCATAGGTGTAGTGCCCGCCGATGATAAGAATGATGCAATGAACGAGAATCAGGATATAGAGGAGGCGCGTGAGTGGATAACGTTCGCGTGTATACCAGAGAACCGCCGCTGCAATGACGGCCGGTGCCACTTCGAGCATCCAGGTCGGATAGTCCTTGGGACCGATCGCCGACCAGACAAACACGGATGCAAAAACCGCTATCCAGGCAATCTGCATAGCGCGCGACGGTTGCTTCATAGGTGAATCCCTGGCAATCGTTGCGGGATCAATAGTGGGGCGGACGCTCGTCATCGGCCGATACCCCGGGTTCCAATTGCGAAAGGGAATGAAGTTTTTCCGTCAGGACCTCGTAGCGCTGCGCGAGCCGGGTTAACTGGGCCTGTTGATCGATCAGAACCTGGTTCAAGTCAGCCATCGCCTGTTCCTGGTGGGCCAGCTTGACCTCAATGTCGATAAGCCGTGAGTCATCCATCGTTTGGTCCTCCGCCGGCACCGTTCGCGGGCAGCGCTGACAATACGGTGCTGCATACAAATCTTCAATCCTGTGTCGACAAGTGTATGCTGCCGAATGGTAGTGTGGGCAAGATAGCTTAATGTCTCTTATACGCTTCGAGCAGGTCTCGCTCGACTTCGGCGAACAGGCCATCCTCATCAACGCTAACCTCGCACTCGAGCCGGGAGAACGCGTCTGTCTGATAGGCCGCAACGGGGCGGGCAAGTCGACGACGTTGAAACTGATCAGCGGCGAGCTCGCGCCGGATCATGGCGACATCGTCCGGCGCAGCGAACTCACGGTCAGCAAGCTCGACCAGGCCCTGCCCGACGCGCTCGAAATGTCTGTCCGCGACGTCGTGGGTTCGGGCCTGCAAAGTATTCAGGACCTCGTTGAGGAATATCGACAAAAGTCGACCAGTGAACTCGATTCTGCCGGCCTGCGTGAACTCGAGGAACTGCATCGGTCCATCGATGCCAGCGACGGCTGGCATGTCAAGCAACGCATTGAGGCCATCATCAGCGAACTTAACCTGCCGTCCGACAGTCGCATGGCGGAATTGTCCGGTGGCTGGCGCCGCCGGGTAGCCCTGGCGCAGGCGCTTGTGCAACAGCCAGACCTCCTGCTGCTCGACGAGCCCACCAACCATCTCGATATTGCAACCATACGCTGGCTGGAATCGGTCATCAGTAGTTTCCCTGGCAGCGTCGTGTTCATCACGCACGACCGTGCGTTCCTCAAGCAACTCGCTACCCGTATTGTCGAGATCGACCGGGGTTCGCTGACCAGCTGGCCGGGAGATTTCGAGAATTATCTAAGCCGCAAGGAAAAGGCCCTGGAAGACGAGTCGCGGGAAAACGCGCGTTTCGACAGGAAGCTCGAACAGGAAGAAATCTGGATTCGGCAGGGCATAAAGGCCCGGCGTACACGCAATGAAGGCCGCGCGCGAGCTTTGCAGCGGCTGCGAACGGCGCGGGCTGCCCGTGTCGAGCGTGATCCGGCGGCACGGATTCAAATCGAGGAAGCAGCACAATCAGGTCACCAGGTCATTCGCGCGAAAAACATCAGTTATCGATATGGCGATGACGTCGTGATCCGTGATTTTTCAGTGAAGATCATGCGCGGTGACCGCATCGGCATACTGGGCAACAATGGTGTTGGAAAAACAACGCTCTTGAAACTGTTGCTGCATGACCTGACGCCAGACTCGGGCACGGTCAAACACGGAACCGGCCTAGAGATCGCCTATTTCGACCAGCTTCGGGCATCCCTGGACCCGGACAGGTCCGTGGCGGATGTGGTTGGTGACGGCAAGGATTACGTCCGCCTGGACGGCAAAGACTGTCACATTATCGGCTACCTCAAAGGCTTCCTGTTCAGCCCGAAACGCACGTTGACACCAGTCCGTTCGCTCTCGGGAGGCGAGCGCAATCGCGTCATACTGGCGCGTCTGTTTACGCGGCCCGCGAACCTGCTGGTTCTGGATGAACCCACCAACGATCTCGACATGGAGACGCTGGAAGTACTGGAGGAACGTCTCACCGCTTACAGCGGCACACTGCTGGTAGTCAGCCACGACCGCCAGTTTCTCGACAACGTTGTCACCAGTACGATCGTATTCGAGCAAGACGGGCACATACAGGAGTATGTCGGCGGTTACAGCGATTGGTTGCGTCACGGCCGCGTGCTCGCCGATAAAGATACGCCGCAAATCCAGGATGAGGGTCGGCAGCAGCGGAATATGCTGTCGCCCAAACGGCAACCAACCAAGCTCGGCTACAACGAGCAGCGTGAACTCGAGCAGCTACCGCAGCGGATCGAAGAACTGGAAGGTCAGATACGTCGTCTCGAGGCCACTGTATCAATGGCAGATTTTTATCGTCAGCCCCACGAGCAAGTCCAGCCCATTCTGGACGAACTCAGCGAGGCCCATTCGCAACTGGAACGCGCCATGCTGCGCTGGCTGTCGTTGCAGGAAATGGTGGATCAGTATCAACAGAAGCCACGCTGACAGGACCGGGGCAATAATCCCCGGCAGCCTCCCGTCACTTCCAGTGGCGCGATTTCTCCGCGAAATCAGCGCTTTTTGCCGGCACGACGCAGAATCTTTGGCCCGTAGGGGCTTCCATTACGCACCAGTCGCGGATCGACCCGATGCGTCGCGCACCGAGTTCCTCGAGCCTTGCTACTTCCCGGTCGATGTCGTCCGACTCGATATCGAGATGAACCCGTGATGGGTGGTTCACCTGCTGTATCTCAACATACGGTTCATCCTCCCGCATGCCGAGCGCGATATAGGCAGCGTTCTCCGGGCCCGGCTGTCGATTCGCTACGGCCCCCAGCGCTTTGCTCCAGAAGTCAGCCGCCACTTCAAGGTCGTCGGTCTGGCAATCGATAATCAGTCCTCCCAATTTGCTACGGTGCATATCTGAGCTCCTCCGCATTCAAGTGAACCGACACTCCAGGCCTTTTACTCTTTTCGTTTACTTGCACCGGACTTTTCAAAAAAAAGGACCCGAACGAGGCCGTTCGGCCTCACTTCGGGTCCTGATTTGTTTCGGATTCACCGGACGGTCGACTGACAGATTGTCCAACCGAAGTGGGAATTCCGAATAAGCAAGCGTTACAGCGGCGTTACGTTCTCTGCCTGCGGTCCCTTCTGCCCCTGTGTAACTTTCATCGTTACCTTCTGGCCTTCGCGCAAGGTCCTGCGACCCGTCGAATTAATGGCGCTGTGGTGAACAAAAACATCTTTGCCGCCGTCACGCTCGATGAAACCGAATCCCTTTTCATCATTGAACCACTTGACGGTGCCCTCTACTTGATCTGACATATTTCTCTCTTAACTTTCGATCAGTCATACTGACGTTAATAAACCGGTGCACTACCGGTCCGATTTCGCAGCCGCGACCGGGTTTCATCCGGCGAACCAGCACGACTGTTGCCTGCCGGGCTACGAGGAACGGTATGGTACGCGGGTCACGGCATAGTGCAAATCAAAATATGGTGCGGGCCTGCCCGGTTGCGTGCCTTACCCAGGTACAAGATTATAAATGTTTGAAAAATAGATAGATTTCCAGTATTCAACCGACATCGCGAGACTGCAGGTAACTGAGCCACGGGGCAAAATAGCGCGATTCCCAGCCCCCCGAAACGCCGTGGAAATCACTGGCCGGCACGTGCAGATGGACGAGATCGATCCGGCCGTCATTGTCTTCCGGCGTAAAAGAGATGATCAAGGTTGAATCGGCATCCGACCTGGCAAAATTCACGCTGCGCCACGATTGCACAATAAGGCGATGTTTAACGACCTGTAGCGTAATGCCCTTGATCAATCCACCGAACGCTTCAAACGGCGAACCGGCCTCTTCACTGATTTTTGCCGGAGCACCGGTTATCTCGCCATGTACCTCCGGATCCATATACATGTCGTAAAGTTGCGCAGCTCTGGCCGGCAAAACCACGGTCTTGCAAATCGTATCGCGCATACTTTCCTCGCCTGTCGACGTTACTGCCATCAACTATTCTAACGTTGACTTTCCGGATCAGTTTTCCGAGCCGCCGCCTTTCATGTCCACGTTTCACTGAAATAGCGGTCAAAAGCCTGGTGCATGCCTTCCGGCGAAATCCCCATGATTTCCCCCGCTATCTGCAGATACTCCATTTCCGCAGCATCTTTGCGGCCGTCCGCCGCTACAACATTGAGTAGCATGACCGCGATATCCACTTTATCGCTGGCTTGAAGTTGGGATCCAAGCTCGCGTAACCGATCGGTCAGTTGCGCATTGTCCGCCAACTCTGTCGTTGCGCGGGTCAATAAGGCGAGACAGCTGGCATTCGAAAGGCTGAAGTGTTCACCAACAAGCGACAACATCTTGTCCGTCTCCCTGTCCGAGATCGTGCCGTCGCCTTTTGCCACGAATACCATCAATGCAGCGACCAGGAACTGCGTATCGTACGGTTCTGGCGAGTCGCAGCCATCGGCGGATGAGTCAATCTCGGTGTCCAACGTTCAGCTCCTGGGCGACGGTAGTTCAGCTACGGCGGAATCCTAGCAAAAACCGGGTCTCAACTGGTGCCGAAAAGCCGGTCGCCCGCGTCACCGAGTCCGGGAACGATGTATTTTCGTTCATCCAGATGATCGTCGATGCTAGCCGTGTAAATTTTAACGTCGGGATGCGCTGCCTCCACTTTTTGCAGGCCCTCGGGACAGGTCACAATGCAGATGACAACGATACGCGTAGCGCCATTCGCTTTGAGCAATTCGATTGTGGCAACCGTTGAACCGCCGGTCGCAAGCATCGGGTCTATGAGAACATACAGCGCGTTGCTCGATTCGTGCGGCAACCTCTTGTAGTAAGCAACCGGCTGCTTGGTTTCAGGATCCCGGTACATTCCGACAAACCCGACTCGGGCAGTAGGCAGCAGCTCGAGTACCCCCTCCAGCATGCCAACCCCTGCGCGCAGTATCGGGACAACCACCAGGTCTTCGGTGATCTTGTGGCAACTGGCCTGTGCCAGCGGTGTTTCCACCATGACTTTCGTAACGTTCACTTCCTTGAGCGCCTCGTAACAAAGAAACATCGTGATTTCCTTTGCCAGTTCTCGAAAAAGCTTATGCCCGGTTTCCTTGCTGCGAATAAGAGCCAGCTTGTGCTGTACACAAGGGTGTGTGATTTCTTCGTGCATCGCTACTCGCTCCTCTCGCTCCAGACCGCAAACTCGTTACCGTTCGGATCCAGAAAATGAAAACGTCGTCCACCCGGAAACGCAAAGATCTCTTTACTGATAGTACCGCCAAGTTCGCAAACGCGCTTGCAGGCGAGCTCCAGATCGGCGCGGTACAGGACGACGAGAGGCCCTCCCGAATCGACGGATGAGGAGCGCTCGGAACGGTAAAACCCGCCATTCAGGCGGCCGTCACAGAAACTGCAGTAATCTGCCCCATAATCGGTAAATTCCCAGCCGCAGAACGCGTTGAAAAAAGTCCAGGCCGCGGCCGGATCTAGTGCCGGTATTTCAATGTAATCGATCTTGTTTTCAGAGTTCATCATCGTTCCTTTTTTTGGCCGCGCCGCCGGTCGCTCACAATAATGTTTGCCTGATATTGAGAATCGGTCGGTCTGCTGCTATCTCGACCTTGCCGAAGCGTCCGTGGATCTCGTAGCGCCCCTCCGATACGCGGCGGAAATTCGTTATCTTTCCGTGCCCCAGCGTCGCTGCTACGTCCTCCGCTGCCTGTTCTGCGTCAGTACTGCCCTGCCCTCGAAGTAACGTGCAGGCAGGGAACTGCAGAACGGCTGCTCGATAGCACGCTGGCTCGGCCGGTCGCGGAGACTCATAGAACACGTGACTGGGCAGCAGGCACAGATCGATGTCAAGTCGCAGAACGTCGCCGCTCAGTAGCCACGAAAGGACAAATGACTCGGAAAGATCCACCCCCTTGAACTCGCGGAGTTCTCGCCAATCGTTGGATGTTGCCTCGATTTCCGACATTTGTTGTGTTGCCTGTTACACAGTAACTCGCGCAACAACCTCCGTCGTCACGGAATTTGCGATAAAACAATTGTGATGTGCCTGGTCGTGCAACTTGCGCAACTGCCGGGCGGTAGGTATCCGGCTCCCGGTGAAGCTTATCTTGGGCTCCAACACGACCTGCATGACGCAAATTTTCCCATCCGCATTTTTTCCCATGATCCCGACAGCTGCATCTGTATAACTGTCAATGACGAAGCCACGCTTTGCGGCGATGGCAAGGAAAGTAAGCATATGACAACTGGAAAGCGCCGCGACAAATGCCTCCTCCGGGTCGACATTCTCCGCAACCGACATGGGAAGCGGTACCACATCGGGAGAGGCCGAGGCCGGCACCGTCAACCCGCCGTCAAATTTCCACAGGTGGCCGCGGCTGTAAGCATTGTCGGTGAACACCTGCTCGCCACGCTGCCAGACTATCGTTACTTTGTGTTCCGTCATCTTTTGCGACGCTCGCGGTTATGCCAGCCGACTCCCCTTCTCGGCTGGCCTGTCCGGCACTGCCAACACGACGCTGCCGTCCTGCTGAACAAGTCCTGTCACCAGGCATTCGGAGCGGAACGGCCCGATCTGCTTCGGCGGGAAATTGATCACGGCAATAATCTGCTTGCCGATGAGGTCTTCGAGAGAGTAGAGATCCGTAATCTGCGCGGAAGACCTGCGGATCCCGATGTCGCCGCCGAAATCGATAGTCAGCCGATAGGCGGGTTTGCGCGCTTCCGGAAAATCGTCGGCGTGCACAATCGTTCCGGCTCGCAACTCCACCTTTTCAAAATCCTGCCATGAAATTTCTGTCATCCTGTACCTCCCAGCAATCCGCTTTGCGCTATGCCGTCCAGGATAAACTGGACAGCCAGAGCCGACAGCAGAACCCCGAACACGCGGCTTATAACCTGCATGCCGGTGACGCCCAGTAAACGTTGCAACTGGGAGGCGAGCAGCATGCCCACCAACGTCAACAGCAGCGTAACGAGCAGGGCTCCGATTACGGCGACTTGCAAGAGCCATTCACCGGATGCGTCAGCCATCAACAGGATCGCTGCACCCATCGCACCCGGGCCTGCGATCAGCGGCGTGGCTAACGGAAAAACCGCGATGTCCTGACGTGTTGCGGCCTCAACTTCCTCTTCGTCGGTGGTTGAACGGGCGCCGGAGGTCATCGCGAACACCATTTCGATGCCGATCAGCAGCAGCAGGATGCCGCCTGCTATGCGCAACGCAGGCAATGAAATACCGAGTCCGGCAAGCATTCTTTCGCCGAGCAGTGCGAACACCAGTAGAATGACTGTGGCGATGACGGTGCCACGAATCGCCGTGCGCCGGCGCTCCTTCGGAGAGTACTCACCGGTCATCACCGCAAACATCGCAGCAACGTCCAGTGGCCCGATCGTTGCAAAAAACGTAGCCGACGCGATAACAGCCGTCTCTAGCATTGCAAACCTCTGCGTCTGTTTATCATTTCTGGCCTGCGCGCCACGCGATGAGCTCAACTGAAAGTGATCTGCACCCAAACGCCGATGTAATGCGCGATTACAACCACGGCTATGGTTATTAACACGTGCTCAGCCACGACCGGCAGCACCGCAACCTTTTGCGACCGAGCGAGATAATAGCTTAACAATGTAATGACCAGGAGGCCCCAACCGACAGCCACGGGAACGGCAATCGCCAGCGGCAGCAAAATGAGAGGCACGGCGAAGGTAAGGGCAACAGTCAGTTTCGTGAGGAAAGTTGTGATAGTCGCTGTCCAGACACGATGGTGCGATGAGTCGGGATTGGCCTCCTCGGCAAGGTGAATTCCGAGTGCGTCGGACATGGCGTCGGCAACTGCAACAACCAGGATTCCTCCGATCACGGCAATAAGCGATTGCGTCCCGGCGTGCAAGCCGACAATCAGGCCAATGGTCGTAATTACACCCGACGTAGCGCCAAAGAAAATGCCGGTTCGCGCCCCTTCGCTGTCAATCATTTCACGCACTTTTCTAGCGCATCCCTGTCAGCATGTTTCGACCGTCGCCGGACGATTATCCCGGCATACAACGCAGCGTTCAGGCAGAGCACGATAGCCGCGAGTATCCATTGTACGGTGCGCGTCAGCCCCGGGGGATACAGAAGAGGATAGATATAATGTTCGATGAAGCCAGTCTCCAGTCCTGCCGATCCGGCGCTCTGTCGTAAGTGATTCTCAACGTACGTCAGAGGACAGACGCCCCCGCTGATTTCAATGAATATGCCCCAGGCGACTGCCGGCAGATGCAGGAATGCAAGCCATTGGAATCGCATGACCAGTAGTGCACCGAATACAACAAACAGCACGAACACCAAATGCAACAGCATGACGGCATCGGCGGCAATACGTGCGATCATGGTTTCGTGTCCTCGGCTTCGTCAGGCGGTATCCGAAAGCGCATCGTCTCCCCGAAATTCAATGCCGTAACAGGCAAGGCGGCATCCCTCCGCGTCTGCGGGGAGGAACCGGATAAAGACCGAAACCGTGTTTCGCGTAACTGTCCAGAGGCCCGTTGTGGAGGTACG
>CAYVLL010000001.1:0-41695 GCA_964452235.1 uncultured Woeseiaceae bacterium | reverse complement strand
GCCGCACCTGCTCGATAGCCACGCTTGCAGCGATCATCTGTCGCGTCTCGGCATCGTCCTCCAATCCATCGAAACGCTCATGCAGCCAGGCTGGCACGGTGGCGCCGCATTGCGTTGCGAATTTCTGCAATTGTGGAAATCGCGTGATCGGCAGAATGCCGGGAACGATGACTGCATCGATCTGTGCACGTGCGCAGCGATCACGAAACCGCAGATACACGTCCACGTCGAAGAAAAATTGCGTGATCGCACGTGAGGCGCCGGCGTCTATCTTGCGCTTGAGGTTGTCGAGATCGGACTTTGCGCTCGCGGCTTCCGGATGCACTTCAGGATACGCTGCTACCGATACATCAAAATCTGCGACGCGCTTCAGGCCGGCAACAAGGTCTGCCGCATAGGCATAACCGTCGGGATGCGGCCGATAGTTGCCTGCGTCCTTCGGCGGGTCCCCGCGCAAAGCCACCAGGTGACGAACGCCCATGTCCCAATAGCGCCTGGCGATTTCGTCGATTTCGCCCCTTGCCGAGCCAATGCAAGTCAGGTGCGGCGCCGCAGTCAGTGTCGTTTCCTTAAGAACCCGCCCGACCGCTGCATGCGTGCGCTCTCGCGTCGAGCCATCGGCGCCATAGGTGACCGATACAAAACGCGGCGACAACGGGGCGAGTCGTTCAATCGACTGCCACAGAATTGACTCCATGGTTTCGCTATTCGGCGGAAAAAACTCGAAAGACACCCGGGTCGCCTTGTCTGCTGTCGCTTTGGTATCTGGTTTCGAATCCTGCATGGTGTTACTCCTTTGTCGTCGCTTCCAGTCAGGCGGCAGCGACGTTGCCTTCCGCCAGCGTTGCCGCCGACAAAAACCATTGAGGCTGGATTGCAGGTACTGGCCGCGCCGGACCCAGACGCAAACCGGCCGCATTGCTCCACTCGGCTAGTGCGCGTTGCAGCTCACCCGTGCGGGCAGATTCAAGCCGCTGCAGGATGACCAGGCGACCGCCGACGCGCGTCAATCGTTTCGCTTCCAGCAAGGCGCTTGCAGGCCATTCAGCATTGCCAAGGACGTCATCGAGAATGACGGTATCGAATTCTCTGTCCTCGAACGGCAAGCGATACATATCGCCGTAACGCAAACTGCAATTCGGCAGCCCGGCGAGGAGCAGCTCGGTTCGTGCCAGCTGTCGCGCATTCGCGTCGATGTCGACACCAACCGCCCGGTTGGCGCGGTTCGCCAGCAGTTTCAGGGTGCTGCCCCGCCCGCAACCGATATCCAGCAAATCGCCGAGCGGCGCTGCAACGGTGAGGTCCAGTAGCGCCCGATGCAGGGCACGATCACTCGCATCCGTCTTTTCAGGTGGCATTCGCTCAGGGTCACGGCGGCCGGCCACCCGCGGTCCCGCGATTTCGAGGTCCGCATCGCTTGCATCCCGGTCCGCTGCGCGCAGGCTCTTGAGCAACGCGGCATCGGCGGCAAGCAATGGCTCGTCGGCTGGAATAAGCGCCAACAGACGCTGCGTGCCGGTGGCACGGCCTGGCGCAAGGCGATAAAAGACCCGCCGGCCATCGCGAAAGCGATCCAGCAGCCCGGCCTCACAAAGCTGGCGCAGATGTTGCGAAACACGGGGCTGGCTCAGCCCGATGACACTCGCGAGTTCGGAGACACTGCATTCGCCTTGCCGGCACACGGCGACGAGGCGCAGCCGCGCCGGGTCCGCGAGCGCCTTCATCTGCAGCAAAAAGTGCTCGGTGGCAATTTCCATAAATATATAAACATATCTTTATATAATTGCCCAAGAGCTTACCACCCCGCCATCTGCCAGAAAAGGGGTCGAACCGGTTTATGCGGCTTGAGTGTTTGTTCTACGGGTGGCTTTAATCGGTCACGACCGCCGGGAGCCATTGCGCCAACGAACCTCCCGAACACCAGGCCCTCCCGCAAGCGCCAAGTAAGGCCTTGTCCAAGTGCCTTTGGGTTCAGGTAGCTTAGTGCAAAGTATCCGAAGGCGTCGGCACGGCAGCGGCGAACAGCGCGTCTACATCGACGGCATCGAAAAGCCGGCGTTGCCCGCAATACTCACAAGTAATTTCGACTTTGCCCTGTTCAGCCAGCACCGAGCGAATTTCCGCCTCACCCAAAAGGCGCAGCACGCTTTCAGCACGGCGCCTGGTACAACGACAGCGGAACACTGCGCTGCGTGAATGAAACACGCGCAGATCGTCTTCGGCGAAAAGGCGAGTCAGCAACGCCGGTCCGATCCCCTTACTGATATCCGCGAGCCGCAAGGTCGACGCCAGCAATCCCAGGCGCTGCCAGTCATCGGTGGACGGATGTTTCGCGCCGGGCATTTGCTGCAGCAGGATGCCGCCGCAGCAGAAGGTATCGCTGACGAGCGCGAGGCGGCTCGGGATCTGCGCGGAGCGCGCATAATAGTTTTCAATACTGTCGGCCAAAGAATTGCCGCGCACCTCGACGATACCCTGATACGGGCGCTCCATCACGCCCGCATCGACCGTGATCGCGCAACGCGCCTTTTTGACCAGATTCGGGAAGTCGACGGGTTCGGCCAGCGGTGCCGCGTTTGCCATGCCACGCAACTCCAGCGTGCTCGTACATTGCATTACCAGCATCGCAAGGGGGCCGTCACCGCTGATTTGCAAGGTAATCGAACCATCGAACTTGAGGCTTTGTGCGATTAGTGCACTGGCTGCCGCGGAATGCCCCAAGGTATGCAGCACCGGCAAGTCGTAGTGGTGGCCGAGCTGCATGCGCTGCCATGTACCTTGCAACTGAATGATGGCGCCGCGCACTTGCAAAGACTCGAACACGAACGGCATAACGATATCGTGTTGCACAACCCTCAGGAACCCAATCTCTGCCGCAATATACGATTCACCTCTGCGGGATTGGCCTTGCCGCCGGTACCCTTCATTACCTGCCCGACAAAAAATCCCATCAGCTTGTCCTTGCCGCCGCGATAATCCGCTACCTGCTGCGGATGGGCCTCGATGACAGCGTCCACGATCTGCTCGAGTGCGCCGGTATCCGAAATCTGCCGCAGGCCTCTCGCCTCGATGACCTGATCTGCATTACCCTCGCCGGTCCACATCGCATCGAATACATCTTTCGCGATCTTGCCTGAAATCGTGTTGTCGTGGATGCGGGCCAGCAGGCCGCCGAGAGCCTGCGGTGAAATTCGGCATTCCAGCACATCGATTCCGTCGCGGTTCAGCGCGGCGGACAATTCGCCAATGACCCAGTTTGCCGCCTGTTGCGCTTCGCCGTCGAAGGCGGCTGCCGTGGCTTCAAAGTAGTCAGCAAGTGGCCGACTTGCCGTCAGCAATTCGGCATCGGCTTCCCGAAGTGCGTACTCCTCGACGAATCGTTCGCGCTTTGCGTCCGGCAACTCCGGAAGCGACTGGCGAATCGTCTGCAAAAAAGCCTCGTCAATGACTATGGGCAGGAGATCGGGATCGGGAAAATAGCGATAGTCGTTTGCCTCTTCCTTGCTGCGCATCGGTCGCGTTTCATCCTTGTCCGAGTCGTACAGACGCGTTTCCTGGACAATGCTGCCGCCATCGTCCAGCAGCTCGATCTGGCGCTGAATCTCGAAATTGATTGCCTTCTCCACGAAACGAAACGAATTCAGGTTTTTGAGCTCGGTACGCGTACCAAGTTCCCGCTGACCGCGCGGGCGGATCGAGACGTTCGCATCGCAACGAAACGAACCTTCCTGCATGTTGCCGTCCGAGATACCGAGGTAGCGCACCAGGGTATGGATCTTGCGCATATAGGCAATTGCTTCTTTCGCAGAGCGCAGATCCGGTTCCGAGACGATTTCAAGGAGCGGTGTGCCGGCACGGTTCAGGTCGACGCCGGTAAACGCATCAAGCCCGGTATGCACGGACTTGCCGGCATCTTCTTCGAGATGCGCGCGCGTGATGCCAATGCGTTTGGATTGCCCTGCCTCGTCACGGATATGCATCTCGCCATGTGCAACGATCGGCAACTCGTACTGGCTGATCTGGTAACCCTTGGGAAGATCGGGATAGAAATAGTTTTTGCGCGCCAGCACCGAGCGCGGGGCAATTCGCGCGTTGACGGCGAGCCCGAACTTGCAGGCCATGCGCACAGCCTCACCGTTCAGGACCGGCAGAACCCCGGGATAGCCCAGGTCAATCAGCGACGCCTGGGTGTTGGGCGCCGCACCGTATGCCGTTGGTGCGCCGGAAAAAATCTTGCTGACAGTCGCGAGTTGGGTATGGAGTTCGAGTCCGATCACGACCTCCCACTGCGAGCTCATTTAAATCGCTCCGGGCACGCCGTGTGCCAGTCGGTCAGCGCCTGGTACTGATGCGCGATATTGAGGATGCGGTCTTCGGCAAACGGCGGTCCGACCAGCTGCAAGCCAACCGGCAGCTTATCGGCGAAGCCGCACGGGATAGAGATCCCGGGCAGGCCGGCAAGATTGGCACCGATGGTGTAGATGTCGTTAAGGTACATAAGGATCGGATCGTCGGTTTTTTCACCGATGCCGAACGCCGGAGCGGGCGCTGTCGGCCCGGCGATGACGTCGACTTTGGCGAATGCATTGTGGAAATCCTGGCTGATCAGCTGACGCACCTTTTGCGCCTTCAGGTAGTACGCATCGTAATAGCCGGCTGACAGAACATACGTTCCGGTCATGATGCGGCGTTTGACCTCCGCACCGAAGCCTTCGCCACGGCTACGACAGTAGAGGTCGGACAGGCTTTCTGGATCCCGGGCACGAAAGCCGAAACGCACACCATCGAATCGCGACAGGTTCGACGAACATTCCGCCGGAGCAACCACATAGTAGGTCGGTACCGACAGGTCGAGGTTGGGCAGGTCGACTTCCACCAGGCTCGCGCCCTGATCACGAATCACATCCAGCGACTCTCGAACGCGGGCCGCGCAGCGCGGGTCCAGTCCTGCGTCAAAGTGCTGGCGTACGATACCGACCCGCAACCCGTCGAGCGGCTTCGCTAAAGCGGCAACGTAATCCGGCACCGGGTGGTCGACACAGGTCGAATCACGCTCGTCGAAGCCGGCAATTACGCCCAGCAATCGCGCAGCATCTTCAGCGGTTCGCGTAATCACACCAGCCTGGTCGAGGCTGGATGCAAACGCCACCATGCCGTAGCGGGAAACCCTGCCGTAGGTCGGTTTCAGGCCCACCGTACCGGTCATGGCGGCCGGCTGTCGAATCGAACCGCCGGTGTCCGTGCCGGTGGCGACGGGCACAAGTCGCGCCGCAACGGCGGCAGCGGAACCACCGGACGAGCCTCCCGGCGACAGTGCAAGATCCCAGGGGTTTCGCACCGGCCCGAAGTAGCTCGTTTCGTTGGACGACCCCATGGCGAATTCGTCCATGTTGGTCTTGCCGAGCATGATCGCTCCGGCTTTGCGCAGGCGTTCGACCACGGTCGCATCGTACGGTGATACAAAGTTGCCGAGTATTTTCGAGCCGCAGGTCGTCAGCACACCGGCGGTACAGAACAGGTCCTTGTGCACGAGGGGAAGTCCGTTCAACGGACCTGCTTCACCGTTGTTGCGCGCCCGATCCGCGCGTTCCGCCGCTTGCAGGGCTTCGTCGGCGGTTACCGTTATGAACGCATTAAGCGATTCGCCGTGCAAGGCGATGCGTGCCAGCAGCGATTCTGTCAGCTCCCGTGCTGAAAACTCGCCGCCGGCCAGACCCCGGGCGAGGCCAGACAAGCTTCGGCTGTGCCAGGCTTCTTCCTCCGTACGCATGATTATTCGAGTACTTTCGGCACCAGGTAATAGCCGTCCCGGGTGGCCGGCGCATTCACCTGTATGGCGTCCCGGTCAATGCTTTCGGTAACCGCATCTGCGCGCAATCGTTGACTCAACGCCAATGGATGCGCCATTGGCAGGACATTCTCGGTCGGTGCTGCCTGCAACTGGTCGACGAAATCGACGATCCTCGACAGCTTGTCGACGACATCCTCGAACTCACCCTCGCCGAGCTGGAGCCGGGCGAGAAAAGCAATGTGTTGTACCTGGTCTTTGGTCAGAGACACTGGAACCAATCTCAACGTTCAGGACTAAGGTTTCCGGGTGCCCTTCTGTCGATTCCGGTTGCGGAATACTTGAGAGCGGTCCCGGTCAGACGGCGACCCCGAGGCAAGGCCAACCAAAGCGCGGGAATGATACACCGTGCCTTGCTGAATGTCGTGCGCATTGTTAGATTACAACGTTAATTTGCCCCGCGGGACTCTGGCCCCACATGTTCAAAAACATCCTAGGATATTTCTCGAACGATCTGTCGATCGATCTCGGGACCGCGAACACGCTCATCTATTCCCGCGGGCATGGCATCGTTCTGAACGAACCGTCGGTCGTCGCCATCCGGGAAGACAGCGGTCGCGGCGGCCGGGTGGTCGAGGCCGTCGGACTCGAGGCCAAGAACATGCTGGGCCGGACGCCCGGAAACATCACGGCGATCCGCCCCTTGAAAGACGGTGTAATAGCCGATTTCACGGTGACCGAAAAGATGCTGCAGCACTTCATACGCAAGGCGCACGGAACTCGCTATTTTCGACCAAGCCCGCGCGTGCTGATATGCGTGCCGTACGGGTCCACGCAGGTGGAACGACGCGCCATTCGGGAATCCGCGGAGGGCGCCGGAGCACGCAAGGTGCACCTGATTCCCGAACCCATGGCAGCTGCGATCGGTGCCGGCATGCCGGTCAACGAGGCGCGCGGCTCGATGGTCCTCGACATCGGTGGCGGCACATCCGAAGTTGCTGTCATTTCCTTGAACGGCATCGTGTATGCGGCATCGGTGCGCATCGGCGGCGATCGGTTTGACGAAGCTATCACCAACTACGTGCGCCGCAACTACGGAATTCTCATCGGGGAAGCAACTGCGGAACGCATCAAGCATGAAATCGGGTCGGCGTTCCCCGGCCAGGAAGTTCGCGAGATTTCCGTCAAGGGACGCAACCTGTCCGAAGGCGTGCCGCGCAGCTTCACTCTTAACAGCAACGAGATTCTCGAAGCATTGCAGGAGCCGTTGCAAGGTATCGTCGGCGCGGTTAAAGAAGCACTCGAACAGACGCCTCCCGAACTTGGTGCCGACGTAGCCGAACGCGGCATTGTCCTGACCGGCGGCGGCGCCATGTTGCGTGACATCGACAAGCTGCTGATGGAGGAAACCGGATTGCCGGTAATCATCGCGGACGATCCGCTTACCTGTGTCGCGCGGGGCGGCGGTCGCGTGATTGAACTGATCGACGAGCATGGCCCTTCGGTGTTCGGCCTCGAGTGACAGGCTAGCCCGGTGACCGGAATCCGTTGCACTCTCCATTCAATTCCGGCGAACGCGCAAGTACTGGACTACGACGGGTTTCGCAACTGATCCTGCCCGCTCTATTGCGACTCTGATGGCGGCTGCCCGATCCAACAACCAGCATCGTTCGACACGGACCCCGGCGCTTGGCCTCCGCTTTCTGCTTCTCGCAGGCGTCAGCATCCTGCTCCTGGTAGTCGATCATCGCGAGAACCATCTCGATACCGTTCGCAAGGCACTCGGCGCGGCAGTCTATCCACTGCGCGTGATTGTCGACGCGCCGGTATCTGCGGTGCGCTGGATAAGGGAATCAACTACCGATCGTAATCAATTGCTGCTCGAAAACAGCCGACTGAACGCCGAACGTTTGCTGACTCATGCCCGGCTGCAACGATTCGCTGCTCTCGAATCGGAAAACGCCCGGTTGCGAGATATGCTGGATGCGACCAGCCGGGTACGCGACCAGGTGCAGGTTGCGGAGATCCTGTCGGTCAGTTCCAACCCCTTTCGCCACACGCTCATCATCGACAAAGGCACTCAGGATAATGTCTTCGACGGACAGGCAATTATCGATTCGAATGGCGTCATCGGCCAGATCATCGAAGCCGGCTTGTTGTCCGCGCAGGGCGTACTGATTTCCGATCCGGATCATGCGCTCCCTGTCGAGGTCAATCGCAACGGCTTGCGAACGATTGCTGTCGGAACCGGTGAGTTCGATCGACTCGACCTGCCGTTTCTGCCCAATAATGCCGATATCCGCGAAGGCGACCTGCTGGTCACCTCGGGACTCGGTGGATCATTCCCGCCCGGTTATCCGGTTGCGATCGTGGAAAACGTGACCCGTATCCCGCAGGGGCCTTTTGCCGATATATCCGCTCGGCCGGCAGCTGCGCTCAACCAGGTCCGCGAGATCATGCTGATCTGGCCCGGCGACGTACGTCAGACGGATGTCGCCGACGATGAGTGACGAACGAGGAGCGCGCCTGCCGGTTCTTCTGTGCATCGTCGGGGCATTGATTCTTTCGATCGTGCCCATGCCGGACTGGGCCATCCGCTACCGCCCGGACTGGGCTGCCCTTACTCTTATATATTGGTCCATGGCACTGCCGAGGAGCTATAGTGTCGGCAGCGCGTGGCTGATCGGACTCGTGCTGGACGTCGCGCAAGGCACCCTGCTGGGCCAGCACGCTTTGGCGCTTTCGCTCATTACCTACGTGACGGTAAAGTTTCATTTGCAACTGCGTGTTTTTCCTCTGTCGCAGACGACCGCCACGGTGCTGGGATTGCTCGGCCTGTACCAGTTCATTCTCTTCTGGATCAACGGTGTTGCCGGAACGTACGCACCCGCGGTGACCTATTGGGGCCCGATAGTCACCGGCACCTTGCTGTGGCCCGTCGTCGCCGTATTCTTTGGCAGTATTCGATATCGCCTCGCGCGCGGTTGAGCAAATGCGATTACTGGCACCCATCAAGGATCATCACCGTGAGAAACAACTTTTCGTTGCCCGTGTTGTCATGGCGTCGGTATTCGGTGTCCTGCTCATGGGGCTTGTTGTTGCGCGCCTCGTGCAATTGCAGATTTTTGACTATGAACATTTTGCGGAACGCTCACAGGGCAACCGCGTGCGCATCGAGGCACTTCCCCCGAACCGCGGCTTGATCTACGACCGGGAGGGCAGAATCCTGGCCGAGAACCTGCCGGCGTATCAGCTCGAACTGATCCCCGAGCAAGTGCCTGACGTAGGCGAGACCCTGCGCCGTCTTGCCGGTATCGGCCTGATCAAGAGTGAAGACATCGCGAATTTCGAGGACCTCAGCAGGCGCGGGCCGCGCTTCAAACCGGTGACGCTGCGCTTTCGCATGAACGATGAGGACATATCCAATTTTGCGATCCAGCGTCCGCGATTTCCGGGCGTCGACTTTCAGCCGCGGCTCGTCCGGCATTATCCACACGGACAATTGACCGCGCATGCGATCGGCTACGTCGGCGCAATCAGCACGCAGGACCTGGAACGACTCGACGCCACTGCCTATGTCGGCACGGCGCAAACCGGCAAGACCGGCATCGAACATTCCGGCGAATCGAATTTGCACGGCAGTACCGGATACCGGCAGATCGTCACCAACGCGCGTGGCCGGCAGGTGCCGGTGGATCCAGGAGACTCATCACAGGCACTTCTGGACAACGAGGCACCGAAGCCCGGCAGCAACCTCATCCTGAGTCTCGACCTGGAACTGCAGCGGGTTGCGACCAAGGCCTTCGAAGGCCAACGCGGCGCAGCCGTCGCGCTCGATCCGAACAATGGTCAAGTGCTGGCGCTCATCAGTGCGCCTTCGTTTAATCCGAACACCTTCGCGCTGGGCATGAGTACGAGCGAATTCAACTCGCTGCAATTCGATCTCGACCAGCCGCTCTTCAACCGCGCCGTGCGCGGCAATTATCCGCCCGGCTCTACGATAAAACCCATGCTTGCCCTCGCCGCCCTGGAAACCGGCGCGACTAACCTGACGCGGCGCACGTTTTGCCGCGGTTACTACACTTTGCCCGGCAGCACTCATCGCTACCGCGACTGGCGACCGCGAGGTCACGGCGAGGTCGATCTGCATGACGCCATCAGCCAGTCCTGCGATGTGTACTTCTACGAAATAAGCCGCGAGATCGGCATAGAGAACATGCATTTCTACCTGGATCAGTTCGGGCTCGGCCAGGCGACCGGCATCGACATTGTTGGCGAAAAGGCCGGATTGCTGCCGTCGCGGGAATGGAAGCGCCAGGCATTCAGCGATCGGGCCAACCAGGTCTGGTTTCCCGGCGAAACGGTCATCGCTTCGATCGGCCAGGGCTATATGCTGACAACGCCGCTGCAGCTTGCGCAGGCAGCAGCAACCCTCGCCATGCGCGGGCAGCGATTCCGTCCGCACCTGATCGTAGCTGTCGAGGATCCGCTCACCGGGGAGCGCCGGGAGATTGCGCCCGAACGGCTGCCAAGTGTGCAGATCGACAATGAGTTTTACTGGGATAGTGTGATTGAGGCGATGCATGCGGTCATGCACGGCGAGACCGGTACGGCGCGAGCAGTCGGGCGCGGCGCTCCGTACCAGATGGGCGGCAAGAGTGGTACCGCACAGGTTTTTTCGGTGGGCCAGGACGAAGAATACAACGAAGACGAGATCGAGGAGCGGCTGCGCGATCATGCCTTGTTCATTGCCTTCGCGCCTCTCAAGAATCCGCGCATCGCAGTCGCCGTCATCGTTGAGAACGGGCGAAGCGGTAGTGGCGTCGCTGCGCCCATCGCGCGTGCATTGATGGACCAGCACCTGGGGTTTGGCGAAGATGGCGTTTAGCGAAACCCAGGAGCTGTTCGAACGTCGCTCGGCACCGCTTGGCAGCATGGCGAGATTTCTTCGCCGCGTGCACATTGACGGCCCATTACTGGGCAGCGTGCTGCTACTGTGCGGCTTCGGACTGGTGGTGTTATACAGCGCGCTCGGCGAAAACATGGACGTATGGCTGCGCCAATGCGTGCGTCTCGGAATTGCCCTGGTTGCACTGTTAGTCGCCGCACAGGTTCCACCCGATGTGTTACGACGCTGGGCGCCCTGGGGCTACCTTTTGGGCCTGACTCTCCTGTTCATGGTATTGCTGCGCGGTGAGATGGGACAGGGCGCACAACGCTGGCTCGACCTGGGCATACGCTTTCAGCCGTCCGAAATCATGAAGCTGGCCGTACCGATGGTAGCCGCCTGGTATTTACACGACCGGACGCTGCCACCCAATTTGGGACAGTTTCTCATCATCGCGTTGCTTATCTTCGTCCCCACGCTGCTGATCGCAAGACAGCCGGACCTTGGCACGTCCCTTCTTATCGCGATGGCCGGCTTGCTGGTAGTCATCCTGGCCGGACTGTCATTTCGACTGCTGACACTGCTGGGAGTGCTGGCGGTACCCGGCGCCTGGGTTTTGTGGCATTTCATGCAGGATTATCAGAAGCAACGGATACTCACCTTGCTGAATCCCGACAGTGATCCATTGGGTGCCGGCTACAATATCATTCAGTCCAAGATCGCAATCGGCTCGGGCGGCCTGTTCGGCAAGGGCTGGACCAATGGCAGCCAGGCACACCTCGAATACCTGCCGGAACGCGATACGGATTTTGTCTTTGCAGTGATGGGTGAGGAGTTCGGCTTGCTCGGCGTGTTGAGCGTCATTGCGCTCTACCTGTTCATTGTCGGTCGTGGACTCTTTATCGCTATTCAGGCTCGGGACACGTTTTCCCGCCTGCTCGCGGCATCATTGAGCCTGACCTTTTTTGTCTATGTATTCGTCAATACGGCAATGGTGACCGGACTGTTACCGGTTGTCGGCATTCCGCTACCGCTGGTCAGTTTCGGCGGCACTTCAATGGTGACCCTGTTGGCGGGATTCGGTATTCTCATGTCGATTCACACTCACAGGAAGCTGGTGCCTCATTGATCAAGCTGAATTTGCGCGCAGTCAGGACAGGACTTGCGTGTCTCGTCTTCATGTACTCGTCGCCGGCATTCGTTATCGATGTCGAGCGGCCGGATGTGCGCCAGTTCGTCGACACCATGGTGTCGAAACACAGCTATGACCGTGATTACCTGATTTCCGTCCTGGACTCGGCGGAAATCAAGCCGGCCATACTCGAAGCAATCAGCAAGCCCGCGGAAAAAATGCTCAGTTGGGCAGAGTATCGACAGATTTTCCTTACCCGGGAGCGCATCGAAGCAGGCGCCGTCTTCTGGCAGCAGCACGAAAACGATTTGCGACGAATCAGTACGGAAACCGGTGTGCCTTGCGACATACTCGTGGCGATCATCGGTGTCGAAACCTACTTTGGCCGCATTACCGGCAAGCACCGGGTTCTCGATGCCCTGACTACGCTCGCATTCGACTACCCGCCCCGCTCTGCGTTTTTCCTGCGCGAACTCGAGCAATTTCTCTTGCTCGTGCGCGAGGAACAGATGACGCCGACGGATGCAACCGGCTCTTATGCCGGCGCCATGGGCGCACCACAATTCATGCCCAGCAGTTTCCGGGCCTATGCGGTCGATGCCAACGCAGACGGCAAGCGTGACATCTGGAACGACTGGCAGGACGTAATAGGCAGTATTGCCAATTATTTTGTTGCGCATAAATGGACCAGTGGCGAACCGGTAGCCGCAACGGCGTCCCTCGGCGCGGAGTGGCAAGGACCTGTACCAGCCAACACGCTTTCAGCAAACGAGACGGTGGCTTCTCTCCGGGGCATGGGCGTACAGTTTGCCACCGACCTTGCGGGCGATCAGAAAGGGCAACTTTTGACTTTCGACGGCAAGGATGGAACCGAGCATTGGGTCGGCTTTCACAATTTTTTCGTTATCACACGCTACAATCACAGTCCGATGTATGCGCTTGCCGTTTATCAGCTTGGACAGGAGATCGCAGCTGAAGTCGCGCGCCAAAGCCTGGACCCGACGGCCGGGGACGCCGGCACAAGCGACTCGACGGAGTAAATGACGGTTGTGCGACCTGTCACGGAATCGCTACGGAATCTCTGCATCGTGACGCAGAGGTTTCCGGCCCGCAAGCAACCGGGCATCGCCGGCGCGCTCTTGCTGGTGCTTATTTCCTCCTGCGCAACCGGTCCGGTCGACGGCCCGCCGCGGAGTGCGCCCGACGTCTTGCCGCCCGATGCCGTGCCGCAACAGGAGCCGCGCAGCCGCTACGGCAATGGACCGGTTTACGAGGTATTCGGACGTCGTTACGTCGTCATGGATTCCAGTCATGGCTACCAGGAACGCGGTGTTGCATCGTGGTACGGACAGAAATTCCACGGACGTCCGACGTCGAGCCAGGAACCCTACGACATGCATGCGATGACTGCTGCACACAAAACCCTGCCATTGCCGACCTACGTCAGGGTACGTAACCTGAGCAATGGCAAGAGCGTGGTCGTGCGTGTGAACGATCGGGGACCTTTTGTCGACAATCGCATCATCGACCTTTCTTATGCTGCCGCGCGACGGCTTGATATGGTGCAAGACGGTACCAGTCTCGTCGAAGTCACTGCGATCGGTTATGACGAAGCAGAGCCCGCACAAATGCGGGCCGCGCAACCGAGCACATACAATCCGGATGCGGAGCGGGAGGCTGCAGGTGAGCGGCAGATTTTTGTGCAAGTCGGTGCTTTTGGCGATGTCATAAATGCACGACGGCGTTTTGCGGCACTTCGCGACGGCGGCATCGGACCGGCGTTCGTGCATGAGGACAACGCAAGAGCGCCGGCACTCTACCGCGTCAGAATCGGACCCATAGCCAGTGTCACGGAATACGATTCGATCGTCGCACAGCTGCAGCGGCTAGGTATTTCCGAGACGCATCTGGTTACAGAATAGCGACTGCCTGCCTGTTCACCGGGAATTGCGATCGGAATCGGTTACGCCTGTCCGATCCATTTTTTTCCTGCAGACGTTACAATACAGGTCTTCTGGGGACCGACTAACCGGCGGACATGCAACAAACCTATCGATTTGTCTTCTTTGCTTCGTGGCTGCTCCTCGCGACGATATTGCAGGGCGCCCTCGCCCAGGAATTGCCGATACCGTCACCGCCGACAATCGGCGCCAAGAGCTATCTCGCCATCGACGGTAATTCCGGCTACGAACTGGCGGCTTTGTTGCCCGACGAAACACTGCCGCCGGCCAGCCTCACCAAGCTGATGTCGGCCTACGCAATATTCAAGGCTCTTGAAGAGGAGCAGATCAGCCTGGACGATGAGGTTACTGTCAGCGAGAAGGCATGGCGGACACCCGGATCCAGGATGTTTATTGAAGTTGGCAAGAGGGTTAGCATTCGTGACCTTTTGATGGGCATGATCATCCAGTCGGGCAACGATGCCAGTGTGGCTTTAGCCGAGCATGTCGCAGGCAGCGAATCGGTCTTTGCAGAAGTAATGAATCGCTATGCGTCAGGCTTGGGCATGAATTCCAGCAATTTCGTCAACGCGACTGGTTTGCCGGGAGAAAATCACTACTCGACAGCCCGCGACATGGCCATGCTTGCCAAAGCCATCATCAATGAGTTTCCGCAATACTACGAGTGGTATTCGGTGCGGGAATTCACCTACAACGACATTACGCAGCAAAATCGAAACTCCTTGCTGTGGCGCGACTCGAGTGTGGACGGCATGAAGACAGGCCACACTGATGCCGCTGGCTACTGTCTCGTTTCATCCGCCAGCAGGGGCGGCATGCGGATTGTTTCAGTCGTTATGGGCACTGCAAGTCCCAAGGCGAGACTCGATGGAAGCCAGGCTTTGATTAATTACGGATTTCGTTTTTTCGAAACGCGCCTCTTGTACAAAGCCGGCGAACCCGTCGCCGACGCACGCATCTGGAAAGCCGCCAATGAGTACACGCCGCTGGGCCTGCCCGAGGATCTTTACATTACCGTACCGCGCGGCAGCTACGACAATGTCACTTCGGTACTGAACATGCCCTCGGTACTGATCGCTCCCATTGCCCAGGGACAGCCCCTGGCAGAACTCCAGGTCAGCCTGAACGGTGTGCAACTGGTCAATGAGCCGCTACGCGCACTGCATGGCAATCCGTCCGGATCGATCTGGCAACGCACGGTCGACGGCGTAATGCTCTGGTTCGAGTGAGCCGCCTGCGCAGAACAGGAGCGGACCGGTAATGAGCGAATCGTTGCTCGAGTTCCCGTGCGAATTTCCCATAAAGATCATGGGTCGCGACGACCCTGAATTTCGCGAAGCTGCGCTGTTCGTGGTGGAGAAACACACGGGCAAGGTGGCTGAAGAGGCTATTCGTACCTCTACAAGCACCAACGGCAACTTTGTTTCCATCACGGTAACGATCACCGCTACCAGTCAGGAACAGCTCGACGCAATCTACCATGACCTGACGGCACACGAGCAGATCCTGGTCGCGCTATGAATTCTCCCGCGTACCAGGCAGATGAGATCGCGCCGGTAGTCGTTCGCTCGCTCGGGAAACGCGACTATGAGCCGTTGTGGAGGGCAATGCAGCAGTTTACTGACACCCGTGGTCCGCAGACTCCGGATGAAATCTGGTTCACGGAGCATCCCCCGGTATTCACGCTGGGGCTTAACGCCAGCCGGGAACATCTGCTGTCGCCGGGTGACATTCCAGTCGTGCAAATCGACCGCGGCGGCCAGGTTACGTACCACGGACCCGGTCAATTGATGATTTACCCGCTTGTCGACCTGAAGCGCGCCGGGCTCGGCATACGGGACCTGGTGACCGGCCTCGAACAGTCTGTCGTCGATCTGTTGCGTGAGTTTTCTATTGACGGGCACAGCAGGGCCGATGCGCCCGGTGTCTATGTCAATGGACAAAAAGTGGCAAGTATTGGACTGCGCGTGCGGCGTGGCGCGAGCTACCACGGCATGGCCTTGAATGTGGACCTCGACCTCGAGCCTTTCTCACGCATCAACCCCTGTGGCATGCGCGAACTGACGGTAACGGACCTGCGACACCTGGATATTGAAATCGACCTGTCCAGCGCTGCCGGGCGGCTACTCGATCACCTTCTCAGGCATCTGCGATTGCGAAACGCTCATTGAGCTGGCGCAGGCGCTCGACGGTGCCCACATCCTCCCAGGCGCCCTCATAGAGCTCGCCACACAGTTCACCACGATCTGCAGCCGCCTGTAACAGCGGCGCTAACGGAAATCGTCCGGGTGCGCAATCAATGAAAAGCGACGGACGATACAAGCCCATTCCGCTGAACGTATAGTGCGGCTCGGCGGCGCATCGGACCTGACCATCATATAAGTCGAAATCGCCTCGCGTCCTGTAACGAGGCGTTGGCACCAGGATCAGGTGAGCTACGCAATCCGCCGCCAGGTCGACTGACGGCAATACCACGTCCGAGAACACGTCTGCGTTGACAACCCAGAAAGATTCGTCGCCGAGCAGCGGCAATGCCCGGCAAATACCGCCACCGGTTTCGAGCACCTGCTCGTATTCCGGACTGTACACAACCCGCAAGCCGAATCGGCTGCCATCACCAACGTGCTCCACGATCATTTCGCCGAGCCAGCCGAGATTTATTATTACAGTATCGGCACCGGCCTCGCGCAATCGCTGCAATTGTCGTTCGATCAGGGTGACGCCGCCTATCTCCAGTAGCGCTTTGGGCCGCTGATCCGTCAACGGGCGCATGCGCTCTCCGCGTCCGGCCGCAAGAATCATCGCCCTCACATCTGCTCCCGCAGACGTGGCAGGCAGCGCTCGTTGATCAGGCGTCCGAGAAATGCCAGTTCATCGTAGCGTGGAGCAATTTCCGTTATGTACTCGAGTGTGCGCGGAACGTCCCGGAGATAAGAGGATTTGCCGTCCCGATGCAACAAGCGGGCGAAGATGCCCGCCGCCTTCAGGTGGCGCTGCGCGCCCATGAGCTCAAAATGTCGGAGAAAAGCGGCGGCGTCCAGGTCCCCGTAGATGCTGTCATCCAGCGATGCATAGAAAGACATGGCCCACGCATGCACCTTCCCGGCAGGCCAGCTAATGTAACAATCCTTCAGCAGGGATACGAGGTCATAGGTCAGCGGCCCATTGACGGCATCCTGAAAATCGACGATGCCCGGATTATCCGTATCAGTGACCAGGAGATTTCGCGAGTGATAGTCACGGTGCACAAAAACCAGCGGCTGCCGCAACGCATTCCCGACCAGGAATTCACAGCAGGAAAGCCAGTCAATTTCATCGGCGGCACTGAACTCGATCTCCAGATGCCGGCCGCACAGCCAGTCGCGAAAAAGTGACAATTCGGTATTCAGAAGGAGCGCATCGTAGGCCGGTAACGTGGCCTGAAATTGACGCCCCTCCTGCTGGATTTTCCGCAGCGCCTGCAACGCGTCGGAATACAAAGCCGCGGCAACTTCCGGACGGCCGCGCAACTCGTCCAGATAGAGCCGGGTACCCAGGTCCGTCAGCAGCAGAAAACCTCGTTCGAGGTCGGCTTCGAGCACTTTGGGGCAGTTGACGCCGATCCGCGCCAGGTAGCCGGCAATCCTGACGAATGGCCGGCAATCTTCCCGGGACGGTGGCGCATCCATGACGATGCGACTTTGCGATCCCGCAGTTACGCGGAAATAACGACGAAAACTGGCATCAGTCGACGCTGGCGTGACAATGCCATCCTTAAGCTCATCGATACTGGCGAGCCAATCGATCATCTCTTCACGTCGTGCGTCGTCTTGCACAGAGTTGCTATTGATGCGGTTTCTCCCCATCCGGTTGTCCCGTTGTATGGCGGCAAGAATTGCGGCGACGAAGGTAGCAGTACGCAATACCTGATAACATTCTTTCCGTCACAGGCCAAACTCCCAACCTCTCTATCAGACCGCCCTTCTCAGATTTTGTCCAGATACGCATATTCAACGGTCGCCGTATTTCTATTGCTGGCACTTTTACCTGCTCATGCCCAGCAATCGACGGTTTGCGAAGCGCCGCCGTTGGCGCGCCCCGCAGGCGACGCGGTTAGCTCTGACCTCGACCCCTTGGGTCCTGAAACCATTCAGTTTCAGGCGGGTGCGATTGACGCGCGAATGGGTGACGATCCAAGTATGCGTCTGCAAGGCGGCGTGCTTTTGCGGCGCGGCGATCGGGTTGCCAGCGCCGAATCCGCGAGTTACGACGCGGAAATGCGGGCCATGCTGCTGTCAGGTGGCGTGCAATACGCAGACCCGAACACCGAGATCACCGGAACGTCGGCCGAGTTTGCCTACAACAGCGGTCAAATCCGCTTCGAGGGATCGGAGTTCAGGCTCGGCAACAATGGCTCACGGGGCGCAGCGCAATTGCTCGAAATCAGTCAGGATGGCACGCTGAAACTTGAGGAGGTCAGCTATACGACTTGCCCGCCGGGCTCTGACGACTGGCTGCTTGAGGCGGATGACATTCATCTGGATACGCGGGCCGGCGTCGGGCGCGCCCGTGACGTCAAGTTGCGCTTTCAGGGTGTGCCGATCCTGTATACGCCCATTCTGTCTTTTCCGATCGGTGACGCTCGTAAAACCGGCCTTCTAACGCCGGAAATCGGCAGCGCGGGACGCAGCGGCAATGAGTTGCGCGTTCCGTGGTACTGGAACATCGCCCCGAATTACGACGCCACCCTCACCCCGCGCCTGCTGACCGACCGCGGCTTTCTGATCGGTTCGGAATTTCGTTACCTGACGATGCGCAACAGCGGTATGTTGCAGTTCGAGTATCTTGCCGACGACAACCTGACCGGTACCGATCGGCATCTGATCACTTTCGACCATGGAACGATTTTTGACAACGGCTGGCGCAATCGCATCGATTTTCGCGAGGCATCGGACAGCGGCTATTTCGAGGACCTGGGCGGCAGCCTGAGCGTATCAAGCATCACGCACCTGGACCGCAGCATGGTGTTCGATTATTACGGCGAACATTGGTCGATGCTCGCACGTGTGCAGGATTACCAGACCATCGACGACGCAATCGCGCCGCTGGACGAACCGTATCGTCGACTGCCGCAGGTCAGAATCAGTGGTGATTGGCCTCAGGAAAGCTCGGGCCTGCAATATGGCGTCGACGGCGAAGTCGTTTATTTCGACCGCGACGAAGGCGCCACGGGCTGGCGCTTCAATATGGCACCCCGGGTCGAATGGTCACTTGATGCCGCCGGCTGGTTTGTCACACCCGGGGTAGTACTTGAGCACACTCGCTACGAACTCGACGAAACCGCCCCGGGCCAGGCACGCAGTCTCAGCCGCACGCTGCCGATCGCCAGCCTCGACAGCGGCCTGATGCTTGAGCGGCGGCTGGGCGATGCCCGGGAGTGGATCCAAACGCTGGAGCCTCGCGTGCTCTACGTGCATGTCCCCTACCGTAACCAGGATAACTTTCCGGTCTTCGACACGATCGTTCCCGACCTCAACCTGGTCCAGCTATATCGGAAGAACCGTTTTCTCGGCATTGATCGCATCGCCGATACCGATCAGCTCAGTATCGGCGTCACTTCGCGGGTACTCGAAGCGGATTCCGGCAAGGAACTGATGACAGCCACCATCGGGCAGGCACTCTACCTGAGCTCACAGGGTGTAAATCTTCCCGGGGAGCCGGCATTGGTCCGGGAGTCGTCGGACTACATCGCGGAGGTTCGTTTCCTGCTGTATGAGCACCTGAACTTCGATATCGGTCATCAATGGGGTACCGGTGACGACGGTACAACCCAATCCGAGGCGCGCCTGCAGTATCGCCCGCAGTCCAACAAGATCCTTAATCTCGCTTATCGGTTTCGACGTGATTCGATCGAACAGGGTGACGTGTCGTGGTCCTGGCCTCTCACGCAGCGCTGGAACTTCGTCGGCCGCTATAATTTCTCGTTCCGTGACGACGAAGCTCTCGAGCAGTTTTTCGGAATCGAGTACGAGAGTTGCTGCTGGGGACTGCGTCTCGTTTCACGTCGGCATATCTCTACGCGTGACGGAACTCGGGATTCGTCCTTCGGTCTGCAACTGGTATTGAAGGGTATGACCAGTGTCGGGACGGCCGCCGACAGACTGCTGGAACGTGGTATTCTGGGTTACTCGGCGGACATCGACTGAACGCCCACGCGGCGCCCGGCCCCACATGGGTGGCAACATTTTTATGTTTAAAATCAAACGCTTAGCAATTTCTGTGCTGGCCGCGATGGCGGCCGGCCAGGGTATCGCCGCGGAACTCTCTGAAACCGGCGCAATGCTCGACGGCATTGCCGCCGTGGTCAACGAGGGGGTCGTTTTGAAGAGCGAGCTGACGCGACAGACGCAGATTATTGCGGAACGGGCAAGCCAGCAGGGACTGCAATTGCCGCCGCCGTCCGTACTCAGGGAGCAGGTACTCGAGCGCCTGGTACTGGAGCAGATCCAGTTGCAGCGCGCCGATCGCATCGGCATACAGATCTCCGACCAGGTACTTAATTCGGCGATTGCGCAGGTTGCGCAAGAGAACAATATTTCGTTCGAGCAACTTCCGGCTCTTCTCGAAGCGGATGGCGTCGACTACGCCGAGTATCGCCGCGAGATGCGCAAGCAACTGACGCTCGACCAGCTTCGCCGGATCGAGGTGACCGGCCGAATTTCCGTTGCGCCGCGTGAAATACAGCAGTGCATAGCCGATCTCGAGGACAACGTAGTCGTGAACTCGGAATACAACCTGTCGCACATCCTCATTTCAGTGCCGCAATCTGCGACCAGTGAACAGTTCGAGGAGGCGAGCACTGAAGCGCTGTTCGTTTACCAACAGCTGCAGAACGGCGCCGACTTCGGGGAAATGGCCGTACGCCATTCGGACAGTCAGACCGGGCTCGAAGGCGGCAACCTCGGCTGGCGCAAGGGGGATCAGCTGCCAACCATATTTTCGGACGTCGTAGGCTCCCTCGAAGTCGGCCAGTATTCCGAGCCAATGCGCGCGATCAGCGGCTTCCATATCGTAAAAGTAAACGACTATCGCGGCATCAACGAACGCAGTGAAGTCGAGCAGGCGCGCATTCGCCATATACTCATTACGCCGAACGAAGTGATCGACAATGAGACCGCCAAACAGCGGCTCGAGGACGCAGTCTCACAAATCCGCGCAGGCGAGGACTTCGGCGAGCTGGCAAAGCTGTTGTCGGACGATCCGGGGTCAGCCAACAGCGGCGGCGATATGGGTTGGCGCGGTCCCGGATCGTTCGTGCCGGAATTCGAGGAAGTAGCGCGCACAGCGGAAATCGGCACCGTGTCGGATCCGTTCCAGACCCAGTTCGGCTGGCACATACTCGAAGTCCAGGATCGTCGCATCTACGACAATACGGATGATCTGAAGGAAAATAATTGCGTACAGCGCATTCGCAACAGCAAACTGGCCGACGAGTCGGAACTCTGGGCACGCCGGTTGCGGGATGAGGCCTACGTCGACATCCGTTCCTGAGAGGCTGACCGGGGACCCGGCAACAATACCGCGTCCGTTGGCCGTATCCATCGGTGAGCCGGCCGGTATCGGCCCCGATCTTTGCATCGCACTTGCCGGCTCGCCCTACGTTGACCAGCTCGTAGTTGTTGGCGACCCCCGAACGCTCGAGGCAAGGGCCCAGCGTCTTGGCCGTCCGTTGCAATGGTCGGAATACGATATCGACAATCCTTCAATCAACCGTCGGCCAGGCAGGTTGCAGGTTTTGCCGATGCAGCTGCCGCAACCCGGCGTCTGCGGCACACCGGATCCGGCGAACGCGAAATCCCTGTTGGCAGCGCTCGAGCACGCGACAGACGGCTGCCGGCGGGGTCTTTTCGCCGCCCTGGTGACCGGTCCGTTGCAAAAAAGCGTTATCAACGACGCCGGCATCCCGTTCAGCGGACATACCGAGTTCCTTGCGCAACTGTTGTCTGCTCCGCGACCGGTCATGCTGCTGGTTGCAGGGCCGTTGCGGGTAGCACTGGCCAGCACGCATCTCGCGCTCAGGGACGTGCCCGGTTACCTGACACAGGAGCGCCTGCGCGGTGTGCTGGAGGTGCTGCACGACGACCTGCAACGGAAGTTCAAGATCGACCGGCCGAAAATCCTGGTGTGTGGTCTGAACCCGCACGCCGGCGAACATGGCCACCTGGGCCGCGAGGAAATCGACGTCATCATCCCGGTCATCCAGGAACTGCGGGATCGCGGTTTGGACGTTCGCGGCCCTCTGCCGGCAGACACGGCGTTTACGCCCAATGCCGGGCCCGCCGATACCATTCTCGCCATGTATCACGACCAGGGATTGCCGGTCCTGAAGTACGCGGGATTCGGACGAGCCGTGAACGTCACGCTTGGATTGCCGATCGTGCGCACCTCGGTAGATCACGGTACCGCGCTCGATATCGCCGGTACTGGCAAAGCCGATTCGGGTAGCATGCTGGCCGCCGTGGAACTGGCAGCGACGCTCAGTTACGCATGATTATCCCTCCTCGTGCTCGCAAACGTTTCGGCCAGCACTTTCTTAACAGCAGCGGCATCGTTAATGACATCGTCAGTGCACTGGCCCCGCGAGCGGGCGACACGTTGCTCGAAATCGGACCCGGCAACGGTGTCCTGACTAAGCCGCTGGCGGCAAGCGGTGCTCAGTTGCATGCCATCGAGTTCGACCGTGACCTGGTGCCGCGGCTTCGCGCGCAATTCGCGGACAGTGACAACGTCGTCATTCACGAAGCCGACGCGCTGCGCTTTGACTACTCTTCGGTCGGTTCGCCGCTGCGCATCATAGGCAATCTGCCTTACAACATTTCGACACCGCTGCTTTTCCGGCTGATTGAATTCCGCAGCGTCATTGCTGATATGCACCTGATGCTGCAAAAAGAAGTGGTCGACCGGCTCGCGGCTTCGCCGGGCACCAAGGCGTATGGACGGCTGACCATTATGGCGGGCTGCCACCTGCACACAGAGCCTCTGTTCGATGTCCCGGCGACAGCTTTTACGCCGCCACCACGCGTTACCTCTACCGTCGTCCGCCTGTGGCCGCGTACGACAGACACCTTTGCCATTGAAGACCAGGCTTTCCTGCAGCGTTTGGTCACACAGGCTTTCAACCAGCGACGCAAGACTTTGCGTAATGCCCTGAAGGAGCTGGCGAGCCGCGATGACCTGCTGGCGATGTCGATCGATCCAGGCGCGCGCGCAGAAGAAATTCCAGTGGCTGCGTGGGTCGCGCTCGCGAATCGTCTGCGGCACGGTAGGCCATCGCCCTAGCGCCCCGCATCCGGCTGCCATACCGGGAGCAATTCACGCTAGAATACAGGTCCGGACGATTCAATCACCCTTCCCAAAGTCGCGGATGAACAGAAACAATTGTGATATCAGAATTGAAGTAGCGACGGATTATGTCGTCGACCAGTCCGAGCCTGAGATCGGACGCTATGTTTTCGCCTATACGATAACGATTTCGAACCTTGGTGACGTTCCGGCAAAGCTTTTGAGCCGACACTGGATCATCACTGATGCCAATGGCAAGGTGCAGGAAGTCAGCGGCGATGGCGTAGTGGGTGAGCAGCCGCACCTCAACCCGGGCGAGAAATTTCGTTATTCGAGTGGCGCCATCCTGGAAACGCCGGTGGGCGCGATGCAAGGCAGTTACCGCATGGCAACTGATAACGGCATCCGCTTCGAAGCACCCATTCCGCCGTTTACGCTTGCCGTGCCTGGCGTATTGCACTAGCAGGATGCTGAAAAAGGCCATCCTGACCTTTTTCAACGTCGCGAATCCGGCACTTGTCCGGATTCGCTCTCCACAGGTCAATTACTTGCGTGCTCGACCTGCGAGCCAGAAAGCGCTGTCTCGCGCTACGGTATACACGGTCGGCTGTGCCGGGTTGGTAACGGCCCGGCTCTGACAATGTCGATTTACGCGATTGGCGACATCCAGGGTTGCTACGACTCGTTCCGCCGCCTGCTCGACAAAATAGACTTCGACCCGGACAAGGATCGAGTGTGGCTGACCGGCGATCTGGTCAATCGCGGTCCGAAATCCCTGAAGACCCTGCGTTTCGTACGCGGGCTGGGCGACGCCGTCGTCACCGTGCTTGGCAATCACGACCTGCATCTTCTCGCGCTTGCAAACGGCATTGACGATGCCGGGGACCCCGGCCGCACCTTGTCGAAGGTGCTCGATGCCGATGACTGTGACGAACTCATTGACTGGTTGCGAATGCTGCCCCTCGCACATTTCGACGAGACGCTGAATACGCTGCTGGTGCACGCCGGATTACCGCCAAAATGGACAATCGCCAAGACGCTGGCACGGGCTGCAGAAGTGGAAGCCGTGCTGCGCAGCAATGACTATCTTGCACTGTTGCCGAAGCTATACGGTGACAAACCGACGCACTGGTCCGGCAAGCTCGAGGGCTTCAAGCGATTGCGGTTCATCGTCAATGCCCTGACGCGAATACGCATGGTGGATGGCAAAGGCCGCCTCGATTTCGCACACAAGGGACCACCCGCCAATGCGCGCGAAGGGCTTGTGCCTTGGTTCGAGGCGCCGGAGGCTCGCTGGCGAGACGCGCGAATCGTGTTCGGGCACTGGTCCGCGCTCGGGCTCGTCGTGACGCCAGGCTTGATATGCGTCGATACCGGCTGCGTGTGGAAGCGTGACCTGACCGCAGTACAGCTCAGCGGTCCCTCGACAATCGTGCAAGTTGATTGCCGCTGCCCCTGAGTATTGCCAGTAAAATTGCCGACAGAGATGCCAGGGAAATGAGCGACCGCAACAAAACGTCTGTCAGGGGAATTCACACGGCCGGCGCAGCCGCGCCAATCGGCGCGTATCCGCACGCGCGCCGCTCGGGTAATCTATTGTTTTTGTCGGGAATCGGACCGCGCCCGGCCGACGGCTCAGCCATCCACGGTGTCGTACTCGATGCAGCCGGCAACGTCGTCAGTTACGATATGGAATCGCAGTGTCATGCGGTTTTCCGCAATGTCGCTGCCATACTCGGGGCAGTCGGCGCCGACCTGGGCGATTTGCTCGACGTAACGGTTTTTCTCACCGATATCGAGCGCGACTTCGCCGTATTCAACCGGATCTACGCCGAATACATCGGCAGCGACGGTCCATGCCGTACCACGGTCGAGGTCAATCGCCTGCCGACACCGATTGCTATTGAACTGAAATGCATTGCCGAATGCACAAAGTGACGCCTGGAGGATCGAGATCAAATCCCTGACTGCGTTTAACTTTCACCGATGGATTGACGAACATCGTCATCTGCTGCAACCGCCGGTATGCAACCAGCAGGTTTTCGAGGAGGACGACTTCATCGTCATGGTGGTGGGCGGGCCCAATTCGCGCAAGGACTACCATTACGACGAGGGGCCCGAATTCTTCTACCAGCTGCAAGGCGACATGCTGCTGAAGACGATACAGGACGGCCAGCGGGTCGATATTCCGATCCGCGAAGGCGACATACTGCTGTTGCCGCCACGCGTTCCCCATTCACCGCAGCGCTTTGCCAACACGATCGGTCTGGTCATCGAGCGCAAGCGGCTCCCGCAGGAGCTCGACGGGTTCATGTGGTTCTGCGACAACTGCGACCACAAACTGTACGAGGAGTACCTGTACGTGAATGACATCGTCGGCCAGCTGCCGCCGTTGTTCGAGCGCTTTTACGCGTCGCCGGACAACCGCCGCTGCGACCGCTGCGGCACGATGATGCCGGCGCCCGGCTGATGGCAGGCCGCATAACGTGTCGCTGAAGATCGACATACACACGCACGTACTGCCGGAGAACTGGCCCGATCTTCGCGAACGCTACGGTTACGGCGGCTTCGTCCGCCTCGAACATTCGGGTCCGGGCTGCGCACGGATGTTCATCGACGACAAGGAATTCCGCGAGGTGCAGTCCAACTGCTGGGACGCGCAGCGGCGGCTGGCTGATTGCGATGACGTTGCCGTCGACGTGCAGGTTCTGTCGACCGTCCCTGTCATGTTCAGCTACTGGGCAAAAGCGGAACACACGGCCGATCTGGCGCGGCTCCTGAACGATCATATCGCGGGTCTCGTCAACGATTACCCGAAGCGCTTCGTCGGTCTTGGAACGCTGCCCATGCAGGATGCGGATCTGTCCATCCGGGAACTGGAACGCTGTTGCGGCAGCCTCGGGCTCGACGGCGTACAGATCGGCACACACGTGAACGGCTGGAACCTGGACGACGAGCGGATATTCCCGGTCCTGGAGGCGATAGCCGAGTCCGGTCTGGCCCTGTTCGTGCATCCCTGGCAAATGCTGGGCAAGGAGCGGATGGGTCTTTACTGGCTGCCTTGGCTGGTCGGCATGCCGACCGAAACAGCGCTTTCAATCTGTTCGTTCATCTTCGGCGGTGTCTTCGAGAAGCTGCCGAAATTGCGCGTCGCCTTCGCCCACGGTGGTGGTTCTTTTCCGGGCCTCATCGGGCGTCTCGAACATGGCTTCAACGTGCGCCCGGACATTGTGGCAACCAGCAATGCTCACAACCCGCGCGACTATCTTGGCCGCTTTTACGTGGACTCGCTCGTCCATGAGCCGCGCATGCTCGGTTACATGATTGAGCTGCTCGGGGCGAAAAGCATCGCGCTCGGCAGCGACTATCCGTTTCCGCTTGGCGAACACGCCCCTGGCGAGATGATTGAATCGATGCAGCTCGAGCCGGCTGTCAGTGATCGATTGCTCGCAGGGACGGCGCTCGAATGGCTTGAGCGCAAGCGCAGCGACTTCGAGTGACGGGCGTGCAAGGAAATTACGCTGCCACGCGAGACTATGCCGAAGCAATGGATCTTGCAGACGATCTGGCCGCACTGCGGGATGAGTTCAACTTCCCGCATGCCGTTGCGGGCAGCCTGCCAACGATCTATTTCTGCGGCAATTCGCTGGGATTGCAGCCCAGGCGCGCCGTGCGCTACGTGCTGCAAGAACTCGACGACTGGGGACGCCTGGCGGTCGAGGGGCACCACCACGCTCTCCGTCCCTGGTTACCCTATCACCGGCTTGCCACACCCGGGCTGGCGCGGCTGGCCGGTGCGCTGCCCCGGGAAGTGGTGGCCATGAACTCGCTCACCGTCAATCTGCACCTCCTGATGGCCTGTTTCTATCAGCCCGACGCCTCGCGTTACCGCATCTTGATCGAGTCGACGGCTTTCCCGTCGGATCGCTTCGCCGCCGTGTCGCAGATCCGCATGCGCGGCTTCGACCCGGACGACGCACTGATTGAATGGGCACCGCGCGACGGAGAAACCGACCTGCGCCTCGAAGACCTCGAATCAACAGTGGCGGCCAACGGAGACAGTATTGCGCTCATGTTGCTGCCCGGCGTGCAGTACTACAACGGGCAATTGCTCGATATGCCGGAGCTTTGTCGCATCGCGCGGCAAGCCGGCGCGGCCATCGGCTTCGACCTCGCACACGCCATCGGCAATGTGCCGCTGTCACTGCACGACTGGGCCCCGGACTTCGCAGCCTGGTGCAGCTACAAGTACCTGAACGGCGGACCCGGGGCCGTCGCCGGCGTGTTCGTCCACGATCGCCATCTGCAAGGCGACAGCAAAGCACATTTGCTCGGCTGGTGGGGACACGACGAAGCGTCGCGCTTCAACATGCGGCCGGCATTCCGCGCCGCGCCTGGCGTCGAATCCTGGCAATTGAGCAACCCGCCGATTCTTTCTCTCGCGCCCGTCCTCGCCTCCCTGGAACTGTTTGATCTCGCCACCATGGCGAAACTCCGGGACAAGTCGCTCAGGCTGACAGGCTATCTCGCGTACCTCCTCGACCGGCATCTGGCGGGCCAGGTCCGTTCGATCACGCCGCCGAATGCGCGTGGCGCCCAACTTTCGCTTATGGTGACTGCGCGAGGCGTCGACCCCCGTGCAGTTTTTGCGCGGCTCGAAGCGCAACAGGTCGTTGCGGACTGGCGGGAACCGGATGTCATACGCGTCGCGCCGGTGCCGCTTTACAACAGTTTCCTCGACGTGTTCGAGTTTGTGGAACGCTTGCGGTCAGCGCTTGCCAGCGACGCTGCGCCAGCGACGCCAGTCGTTTGATCCGGTAAGTCGTCCGTGAACCAGCCCGCCCCCCGAAAATCCATCGATATTGCGGGCGCCGGACTGTGCGGCAGCCTGCTGGCCATTCTGCTGGCGCGTCGCGGTCTCGATGTCCGCATCTTCGAGCGGCGCCCTGATCCGCGACGCACAGCCACGGCGGCCGGCCGTTCCATCAATCTTGCGTTGTCCGCTCGCGGAATTCGGGCCCTGCGCGGCGCAGGCGTGTTCGAGCGCGTCGAACCCCTGCTGCTGCCGATGCGCGGCCGCCTGCTGCACGCGGAAGACGGCACAACCGAGTTTCTGCCCTACGGGCAACGTCAGGATGAACAGATTTACTCCGTATCCCGTGCCGAACTCAATCGGCTGCTGATCGACGAGGCCGAACAATCGCATTCGGTGCCCGTCACGTTCCGCCAGGAAGCCCTTGCCTGGGACAGCTCAATCAACGCGCTGCAAATACGGGACGCGGATGATCGAAAGGTCTACAGCCTTGGCGACAGGCCAATTGTTGCCGCTGATGGCGCCGGTTCGGCCATTCGCCGGTCATTGCAGGAGAGCTCGCTGGTCGACGCCACGGAGACGCTCTTGCCGCACGGTTACAAGGAACTGGCGGTACCGGCAACCTCAGACGGCGGCTTCCAGCTCGACCCGACAGCTTTGCACATCTGGCCACGCGGTGAGTTCATGCTGATCGCTCTGCCGAATCCCGGCGGCGACTTTACGCTCACCCTGTTCCTGCCCACCATCGGCGCGGACAGTTTTGCAAGCCTCCGGAGCACCGCGCACATCGACGAATTTTTTGCTCGATACTTTCCCGACATCGTGCCACTGATCCCCCGCCTCGCAGAGACCTTCCTGAACAATCCGGTCGGCGTACTCGGTACCGTGCGTTGTCGACCCTGGCACATTGACGGCAAGCTGTTGTTGTTAGGTGATGCAGCCCACGCGATCGTACCTTTCCACGGCCAGGGCATGAACCTGGCTTTCGAGGACTGCATGCTGCTCGATAAACTTCTCGCCGCCAGTGACGGCGATACCACGCAGGCCTTTGCCCGCTTCGACCAGGAGCAACACAAGAATGCCAACGCCATCGCGGACATGGCGCTGGAGAACTATGTCGAGATGCGCGATACCGTGCGCGACCCCGGCTTTCTCCTGCGGAAAGAGCTGTCGTTCGAACTGGAACGTCGTCTCCCCGATCATTTCATCCCCCGCTATTCCATGGTGATGTTCCATGACGAAATCCCGTACGCGGTCGCACAGCAACGCGGCGAAGCACAGCAACGCCTGCTGATCGAGTTAACCCGAGGTCACCGAACATTGCAGGACATCGATTTGGACGCCGCTGCGGCAGTGGTGCGCGAAGTCCTGAGCCCACTCGCCTAGTTGAGGCCTTTGATTCCGCGGTTGCGGGAGGGCCTGGTGTTCGGGAGCGTCGCCGCACCTGGCACGTTTTGAGGGCGAGGTGCCATCAAGGCTGGCGCTTGCGAGCCGCCGCCGCACCACGATGCAAGGTCTCGACCGGTGGGGAACCCTTTGGCGCAAATAAAGCGGACCGCAGGGAGCCATTGCGTCAAAGGGTTCCCCGGCGGTCGAGACCGATTCGAGCCACCCCGCCGTGCCGGAGTCACTTGGGCCTGGCGCGCTCGAGGGTGCTGATGGTGAATCCGATCGGGCGCGAATCGCTCGCGGGGAATTCTTCGCTCGCAACAACTTGCCACTCGCTGGCGTCCAGCTCGGGGAAAAACACGTCGCCATCCACGGTGGCGTGCACGCGAGTGAGATGGATGCGGCCAACCAGTGGAAGTAACTGCCGGTAGATGCGACCGCCGCCGATGATCATGACCTCCTCGTCGCCCTCGACAAGTTGCAAGGCAGCCTGCGGACTCGGCACGACCTCACAGCCGTCGATGCGCAGGTTCAGGTCGCTGCTGATGATGATATTGCGGCGTCCCGGGAGGGGCCGGCCGATGGCATCAAAGGTCAGGCGGCCCATGACCACGGCTTTACCCAGGGTGAGTTGGCGAAAGCGACGCAGGTCTTCCGGGAGGTGCCAGGGCAGCTCGCCATGGAGGCCAATGACGTTATTTGTCGAGGCGGCGACAACGATGGTTAACAGCACGCGATCAGACGGCGACCGCCGCCTTGATGTGCGGATGCGATTCGTAGTTGAGGATTTCGAAATCCTCGAAGCGATAGCTGAAAATCGAGTCCGGGCGACGCTTGATTGCCAGACGGGGCAATGGCAGGGGTGTACGGGCCAGCTGCAGGTCTGCTGGTTCGAGATGGTTCAGGTAGAGATGACAATCGCCGCCGGTCCAGATGAAGTCGCCGACGCCCAGGCCGGCCTGCTGCGCCACCATGTGCGTCAGGAGCGCGTACGAGGCTATATTGAACGGTACGCCGATAAAGATATCGGCACTGCGCTGGTACAACTGGCAGGATAGCCGGCCTTCCGCGACATAGAACTGGAACAGGCAATGACATGGCGGCAGCGCCATGTCCGGCAGTGCCGCAACATTCCATGCGCTGATGAGCAAGCGACGGGAGTCGGGCTCCTCGCGCAAGCGTCGCATGAGATCGCTGATCTGGTCGATGGTACTGCCGTCCGCTGCCGGCCAGCTGCGCCATTGCACGCCATAGACCGGGCCGAGATCGCCGTTGTCGTCGGCCCACTCGTCCCAGATCGAAACGCCGTTGTCGCGGAGTGCGCGAACGTTGGACTCGCCACTCAGAAACCACAACAGTTCGTGAATGATGGAGCGCAGGTGAAGCTTCTTCGTCGTAACGAGCGGGAAACCGCGGGAAAGTTCGAAGCGCATCTGGTATCCGAAGACGCTGAGCGTGCCGGTGCCGGTGCGATCCTCCTTGCGGACACCATGCTCGCGGACATGTCGCATCATTGCCAGGTAGGGTTGCATCTCAGGCCTTCACTGTTTCGTGACCACGCCGCCAGGCAAGGATCAGCATTGTGGCACCGGCAACGATCATCGGCAGACTCAGCAGCTGGCCCATCGTCAGCCAGTCCATCGCCAGGTAGCCGATGTCGGCATCCGGTTCGCGGAAGAATTCGACGAAGCTGCGAAAGATACCGTACATCAGCAGGAACATGCCGGTAACCGCCATTTGCGGACGACGCCGCGCCGAAAAAATCCACAAGATGACAAACAAAACCAGCCCTTCCAGAAGCGCCTCGTAGAGTTGCGACGGATGGCGCCCGATGCCGTTCACATTGAAGCCCCAGGCCACGTCAGTAGGCTTGCCCCACAATTCGCCGTTGATGAAATTACCGATGCGACCGAATCCGAGGCCGAGCGGAACCAGCGGCGACGCGAAGTCCGTCATGGCAAAAAGCGGCTTGCCGATCTTGCGGCCGTATAGCCACAACGCGATAGCAACGCCAATCACGCCACCGTGAAAGGACATGCCACCCTGCGTGATCCTGAAAATATACAGTGGGTCGCTGGTGAGTTCGTCCCAGCCGTAGAACAGCGAATAGCCGAGCCTGCCGCCGAGAATGACGCCGAGCATGCCGTAGAAGATCAGGTCGTCGACCTGCTGAGGCTTGAGTGTTGAATCCGGCTGCTTCGCACGGATGCGTGCCAGCCACCAGGCGAGCACAAATCCGATGACATACATCAGACCGTACCAGCGGACCTTGACGAAGCCGATTGAGAAAATGACCGGATCGATTTCCGGATAGGTCAGCATATTCGGCCGTTGGGTCCCCGATGACTGGTGATTGCTTGTGCTTGCGTCGCATTCATTGTCGCGGCATCGCGCGCCTGCGGCAGCAGTTTACCATTGCCCCGGTAGCGGGTCGCCTCCGGCAATGCGTTATAGTGACCCGTCGATATGAACACCCGGAATCACAGCCAGAACCGCCTCGCCTCGGAAACGAGTCCCTATCTGCAGCAGCATGCGGACAATCCGGTGGACTGGTACCCATGGGGTGACGAGGCGCTGGCGGCCGCGAAGGCGAGCGGTAAGCCGCTGCTCCTCTCAATAGGCTACTCTGCCTGCCATTGGTGTCACGTCATGGCTCACGAGTCGTTCGAGGATGCCGACACCGCTGCACTGATGAACCAGTTGTTCGTCAACGTCAAGGTCGATCGTGAGGAACGGCCTGATATCGACCGCATCTACCAGACAGCACACCAGCTGCTTACCCAGCGGCCGGGCGGCTGGCCGCTCACCATGTTCATCGATCCGGACACGCAGCGCCCGTTCTTCGGCGGCACCTACTTTCCGAAGGATGCTCGCTACGGCATGCCCTCCTTCGGGGAACTGATGACCCGGGTCGCCGCGTATTACCACGAGAATCCCAGGCAGGTGCAGGAGCAGGGTATCGAGCTTCATGACATCCTGCGGCGCCTGACGCCCGAGCACCGTACGCAGGACGCCCTGCCGGATGCGGCACTTCTGCAGGCGGCACGCGATCAGATGGCTAGTGTGTTCGACAACGAACACGGCGGCTTCGGATCGGCGCCGAAGTTTCCGCAGCCTTCCGGCATCGAACGGCTGCTGCGGCACTGGGCCGGCTCTCTGCACGACGAGCAGCCGGACATCGAGGCGCTGTTCATGGCATCCCTGACTCTGACGCGAATGGTCGAGGGTGGGCTTTACGATCAGCTTGGCGGCGGCTTTTTTCGTTATTCGGTCGACGGTCGCTGGCAAATCCCGCACTTCGAGAAGATGCTGTACGACAACGGGCCGCTGCTGGCGCTGTACGCACAAGCCGCCATGGCAACCGGGGAACTGCTTTTTCAACGCGCAGCGCTGGAGACCGCTGCATGGCTTCTTGCGGATATGCAATCGCCGGAGGGAGCCTTCTTTGCGAGTCGCGATGCCGATTCGGAGGGCCACGAAGGAAAGTTTTACGTGTGGACACCTGGCGAGGTCCACCGCGCGTTGCCGGACGATCAATACCGGCTCTTCGCCCGCCACTTCGGACTGCATGGCGAGGCCAACTTCGAGGGCCGCTGGCACCTCACCGTGCACGAACCGCTCGAACGAATCGCGACGGACCTGGCGCTCAGCGAGAGCGTTCTGCGCAAGAAAGTCGACGAGGCCCGGGCGACTTTGTTACAGGCACGCTCCGCTCGCATTGCGCCGGCCCGCGATGAAAAAGTCATTGCCGCATGGAACGGACTGGCCATACGCGGACTGGCGATTGCGGGACGAGCGTTGCAACGACCGGAATTACTGGAGGCAGCTTCGGGCGCCGTCGATTTCATCGACGGTCACATGCGTGCGGACGGTCGGCTGCTTGCGGTATACAAGGACGGCCGGGCACGCTTCCCTGCCTACCTGGACGACCATGCGTTCCTGCTGGATGCAATCCTGCAATTGCTGCAAGGAATATGGCACAGCCGCCATCTCGAATTCGCGGTGGAACTCGCGGACATCCTGCTGGAGCACTTTCTCGACACGGATGCCGGTGGCTTTTATTTCACGGCGGACGACCACGAAGCGTTGATGCACCGGCCGAAACCGCTGGCCGACGAATCGATGCCCTCGGGGAACGGCATCGCAGCGCTCGCTCTGCAAAGACTTGGTTTTCTGCTTGGCGAGACGCGCTACCTGAGTGCAGCGGAAGACACGCTACGCTATGCGGCAGCGTCCATGCTCAGCTACCCGCACGCGCATGTCACGCTCGTGACGGCACTGGAAGAGTACCTGCAGCATCCCGAGATTGTGATTATCCGCGGTCAGGCGCAGGAGATTGCAGAGTGGCGCGATGCCGTGGCCGGAATTTACGCGCCACGGAGGCTGGTGTTTGCTATTCCGTGGGATCTCGACGATTTGCCTGGCAGCCTTTCGTTGCGGCGAGCGGTCAAAGGTCGAACGGTTGCTTATCGGTGCATTGGAAGTCAATGCTCACTGCCGGTTACTCAGTGGGAAGAACTCGCTGCACTGCTTGGCATTGCTGACGGGCAAGGCTGACGATGCGCGGCGTTCTCAGTAAGCACTCAGGGTCTTGCCGGTCTCCGGCACCAGTTCGCTGCCGTTAGGCCCTTCAAAAACAACCGGCACTGACTCAGTCCCCATGCCCCGGTTGCGCAGCACCGCAAAATGCAGATGCGGTCCGCTGGTGAAACCGGTGTTGCCTGAGTCGGCGATGTATTCGCCGCGGCGGACTACAGCACCGGGTCGCACGCGAATCGTATTCCAGTTCAGGTGTGCATATTCCGCGTACGTGCCGTCACTGTGCAGTATGCGCACCAGATTGGCGGCCGGACCGTCTCGCTCGAGGTCGAGGCCGCCGCGAAAATTCTGGCTGGCCACCTGAAACACCGTACCGGCGCGCGCAGCGTAGACACCTGTACCTATCGGCATGACTATATCGATCGCATGGCGACTGTCAGCCGTGCTATGGGTAAGCGCTGTCGGAAACGCCTGCGAGATTGGATGGCTGCGTGCCACCGCAAACGGTGCACGATAAGGCGTGTCGGGCGTATGGAGGCTGGTTGGATCCCCGACTATCCAGGTATAGCGATAGCGAATCGTGGGCACTGCCGCGGTAACGGCACTCACTGCCAGATTCATCAACTCGGTCTGCCCTCTTGCCGCCAAGACGAAACGCAACGGCTGGTCGGGCGCGGGCTTCTCGATATTGTGTAGTTCGTCGATGCCCAGCACGAGTTCAACCGGCGCGTAGTAGGTATTGCTGGCACGCAGAAATACCCGGTCATCCTGCAATCGGTGGTCGACCGTCACCGTCGGCGATGCCGCCTCCGTCGCCAACGCCCGGGTCTCGACAGCCCGCGCATCCGCCGGCGGACGATCGGAGAACATCCACTCGCCATCACTGCCACGGTATTTGTACAGCGACTGGGCATCCGCGACCAGACTCACCAGCAAGCCCGTTGCCAGCGAAGCCGCGAGCCACGCTCTGTCAGCCGATCGGAAAACGTTGCCACCCGTCAGCGGAGCGCCGAACTTCATACGCAGGCCAATACTGGTTGTCAAGTTTGAGTGTAATGACCTCGACGGAACCGTTCCAGGAAACCGTCTTCAGTCGAATAGACGCCTGGTCTCCCTTGTGCTCCACGATATCGACGAACGTTGCGAGATCCGGTGTCGGCGTGCCGTCGACTTCCACAATGCGCCGTCCCGCCCACAGGCCATACCGGGTTGCCGGCGACCCGTAGTTGAAATACGCCACGTAAACACCGGTGGGATCGATGCCACGCTGTATGGCCATTGCGCGGTGCGGATCCTGTAACAGCGCGCCTCCCCACGAAACTGCACGATCGATGCCAGCGCCGTCCAATGCCACGGTATCCAGATTGAAGTCGCGCGCTTTCCCATCTCGCCAGATGGTCACTGTCACACGCGGTTTCTGCACAGCCCGTTCCATTTCGCGAAAACTCGACACAATCCGGTCATCGATAGCGAGTAACATATCGCCGTTGCGCAGGACCTCCGCCGCCGGAGACCCGGCCGCAATGCGATTGACACTCAACGCACGGCGCCCTTTCGGGTCATGCTTTTCGAGGCGCTCAATCCAGGATTCATCGAGGCCCAGCTTGCGGGCGGCAAAAAGAGGCGCATAACCGAACTCCGCTTCGAGTGAGTAAAACGGTCGCCCGTCACGCACTGTGTCGACAAATTCACGCACAAGGTCACTGGCAATGCCCCGGTTCATCTGGTTGGACTCGTTGCCTCCCTGGTAAGCGAAACTCGACCAGGTCGCCACCACATGGCCACGCCGGTCAACCATCACTCCGTCCATCTGTGCTGGTTCGTTCACCAGCGAAATACCTTCGAGATTGGCCTCGCGAAAGCGCAGCGTGCGCGACAGCGGCAGGGTCATCGGATCGACCGACGCCACGATCCCTGCCTGACGGGCGAGTTGGTGATCAGCCTTGAGGCCTACGACCAGCACCTCATCGCCGGACTTGAGCGCCTTGGTCGACAGAACGGCAGACTTGACCGGCGTGTCCCCGATCAATGCCGGGTCGTAGGATACGATGGCGAGATTGTGCAATGGGTGCACGGCTTCTACTTTACCCATGATCTCCAATGAGCCGGCAAAAGTGATCGCTACATCACCCATAGCCTCCGGCACCGTATTGCGGTCAACCAGCACATAGCCGCGCTCATGGTCGAGAATTAATCCGGTGCCATAATAATGGCGATCTGCAACACCGGAGACCGTGTACGGCAGATCGAAGTTGACCATAACGAGCGATGACGCGATTGTGTCCAGCCGCCGGTCGCCAGTCGCCGCAAACCGCGTGCTGCCGCCTGCTGGCTCGGCGAGGTCCGGCCCGGGTGCGAGGTCGCGGCACGGCCATAAGCCCGTCTTGTCGTCGCGCTGACAGAAACGCGCCGGAAACCAGGTACGATCCATTTGCAGCGAGCGTACTACGCTGTTCTGCGGATCCTCGACGGTTACATAGCGAATCGTCGTTCGATCACCATCTGCGAGCTTCGTTAATTCCCGTTCGAAAGTAGCGATATCCGTAATGGCAATGCCACCGACTTCCGTGATGACCGCGCCACGCGGAATGGCGGAGCGCGCCAACGTGTAGCCCGGATCGGCAACGTAGATATGCTTGATCGGCCGATTGAAATGACGTGCCTGCTGGTAGGACAGGTTGTTGACAACTGCATTGCCGAACTCGAGGTACTCGTCGGGAGTAATGGCATGCAGATCCGTCACTGGCAACGTGGTCGTAAGCCGCTTCCCGCCACGCTCGAGTTCAAGGGTCACCGCCTGCCCCACTTTCTCGTCGAGTATGGCCGCCAGCGGCACGAATTCCGTGATCAACTCGCCGTCGACACGCAACAGGATGTCACCCGGCTCAAGCATATCGTCCGCCGGCGACTGCACGATGCGCTCCTGAACCGCCAGCATGCCCGTCCTGCCCGGTCTCGCTTCGCGCACCGCCGACTCCGTCGCTTCGGTCAACCCGAGACGGCGCAATTCATCGTAAGCCTTCAGCACAAACACAGTCTGCAAAGTGCCGCGAGGTACCGGCTGGTCGTTCTGCAGCAGTTGCAATGCTTCGCTGATGCGATCCAGCGGCAGGAAGAAGCTGCTGGCGGCAGAATTGGCAGCTCCGGCGTTCAGGGCAACCACGCGCCCGTCAATATCGATAACGGGCGAACCGGACGAACCGCCCGACGTACTCGAGGCGGCCTGGTAATAAAACGTATTGAAGTCGTTGTACTTGCCACGGCCGTAGTTCGGTGCTTCCCGATCGAGCCGCGCCAGCGTGCCTGCGAGAATGGAAAGTCGCTCGCCGGCGTCGTTACCGATGACGCGAATTTCGCGTCCGATCGCCGCTGCGCCAGGTGCCAGCGGCAACTCTGCCGGCTCAATGAACTGCAGCTCTGCCGGGTCGTAACGAAAAAAGCCGAAGTCGTGCACCGGGTCGCGGTAGATGGGCTGCAGGCGAACCTCTTCGTTGTTCAGGAATACGGCCTCTGCGACAACCGGACCGGGCGTAACGACGTGCCGATTGGTCAGGATAATGCCTCTCTCTGCGTCGACGACGAACCCGGTCGCCTGAGTGGACGAGTTCCATTCGGTATCAAATGCGCGAGTGCTGTCGACACGGATGGATACGACGCCGGTGGCAATGCGTTCGAGCGTGCCGGCCCAGTTGCTGTCGTGCGGCTCAACCAGTACCTGCGCTTCAGCGACTGCCTGTGCCTCAAGTTGTGCCTGTGCTTGTTCTTGTTCCTGGTCCTGTGCCTGCACCTCCGCTTCCGCCTGTATCACGGGGAGAGCCCACAGCACGAGAAGCGCGAGAATCCTGTATTTCATGACTTCCTTTGTTTGCCCTCTGGAGTGATAAGCAACTCCGGATTCTATCCGGAAAACAGTATCGAACCCGGCCGCGCGGCCGCAGTTCCGTCGCACTGACCGGCCCGGTTACTGGGCGTTCAGACCGCGCGGCAGCGCGCCGGTTCATTATGCCCTTGCCGGATGACGGGGAACCCGACTTGGTCCGCAAAATTGCGGCCGACGGATCATGCGGAGAACCCGGGTCAGAGGAGCTTGTAGGCGATATCGAGCTGCCGCGCAGCCTTGACATCGTCCAGGCGACGTACCGGCGTGCTGTAAGGTGCCCCTTTCAGTTTCTCCGGTGACTCCCGTGCGTCTTCTGCAATGGCAATCATTGCATCAGCGAAGCGATCCAGCATTTCCCGCGTTTCGGTTTCGGTCGGCTCGATCAGCAGGCATTCCGGTATCAACAAGGGAAAATAGGTAGTCGGCGAATGAAAACCGTGGTCGAGCAGCGCCTTGGCCACGTCCATCGCGGTAATGTTCAGAGTCCTGGCCTGACGCTTGAGTGTAATGATGAATTCGTGGCTGGCTCGCCGCTCGGGAAACGCCGGATCGAAACCTGCCGCCCGCAGACGGGCCAACAGGTAATTCGCATTGAGCGTGGCAAACTCGGCAACTCGTCGCATGCCATCGTGTCCCAGCATGCGCATGTAGACGTATGCGCGCAGCAACACTCCGGCATTACCCATGAAACCGGACAGGCGACCGATGCTCTGCGGCAAATCCTTCTCGGCCAACCATTCGTAGCGGCTGCAGCCGTCTTCTTCGATTTTTCCCACGATCGGTATCGGCATGAACGGCATCAGACGGCGGCCGACCCCGACCGCCCCGGACCCGGGCCCGCCACCACCGTGTGGTGTCGAAAACGTCTTGTGAAGGTTCATGTGAATGACGTCGAATTCCATATCGCCCGGGCGCACCTTGCCAAGGATCGCATTGAGATTCGCACCGTCGTAGTAAAGCAAGCCACCGGCCTCGTGCACGATTGCTGCGACTTCCTTGATCCGCCGCTCGAAAACGCCAAGCGTCGATGGATTCGTCAGCATGATGCCCGCCGTGTTGGGGCCGACAGCCTTCCGCAGCATGTCCAGATCGATATCGCCGTCGGGCCCGGTCGGGAGTTCCCGGACGACACAGCCACACATGGTGGCCGTCGCGGGATTGGTGCCGTGCGCGGCATCCGGCACAATGATTTCGTTACGATGAGGTTCGTCACGCGAAAGATGGTAAGCGCGAATCATCAGCACACCCGTCAGCTCGCCCTGTGCGCCGGCCATCGGCGTCAACGACACGCCGCGCATGCCGGTCACAGCTTTCAGCATTTCCTGCAGCTCGAACATGCAGGCCAGGAATCCCTGCCCATACCGCGCAGGTGCAAGCGGATGTCGATTTATGAAGCCCTGCAGCATGGCGCTCGTATTGCAGGCTCTCGGGTTGTACTTCATCGTGCACGACCCGAGTGGATAGAAGTGTGTGTCAATCGAAAAGTTCAGTTGCGACAGGCGCGTGAAATGGCGCACGACCTGCAGTTCCGATGCTTCGGGAAGGTCGGGCCGTGTCGTGCGCAGGAACTGCTGCGGAATATCGCAGGATGCCAACTCGACAGGCGCTTGCGCAAAAGCGCGTCGTCCGGAACGGGACTTTTCGAAAATCAAAGGTTCATTCATGGACTCATCCGGTAGAAATACCGAGCGCGCGGCACGCCTCGGCGTAGTCAGGCTCGCGACAGACGTCTTCGATCTGCTCGCGGAAAACGACGGTGTTGTTCTCATCCAGTACTATGACCGCCGGAGCGAACATGCCGGCGAGCGGTCCCTCGACGATAAGAACCCCATAGTTGTTGCCAAAGCCGGCATGACGTATCGCAGACAGACTCGTGACGGCGCTGAGTTCATGCTCGGCATTGAAGCGCGCGTGGGCGAAGGGCAGGTCGTAAGAAACCACCAGCATTGCGATGTCGCTGTACTCCGCGGCGAGCCGGTCGAATTCGATAACGGATTTCTCGCAGTCGCACAGATCGATGCTCGGCAGGGTGTTAATGATTTTTCGCTTGCCGTGAAAATTGGCAAGGGATACGTCCTGCAGATCGACATTGACCAGCGACACATCGGGGGCCTTGCTGCCGATCGTCGGCAAGTCGCCTTCGATGCGGTACGCGGTACCGTTAAAGACAATTTTCGGCATTAATCCGCACTCGTTGTGCTATCGCTGGAACTCGACTTTCCCGTCATTATCTGTCGCAGACTCTCTGCGTAAAACTCAAGATCCTTGCGGGTTTTCGTTTCCGTCGCGCACGCCAGTAGCGCGTCGCCCAGCTCCGGATGACTTTGCGACAAGTCGAAACCGCCCAGAACGCCAATGTCGGCAAGTGCTTCCAGAACCGGTGCAACGGGTCGATCAAGCCGCAGCGCGCACTCGTGAAAAAACGGCCCCTTGAAGAGTCTCTCGACGCCCTCGATGCTGCAAAGACCATCAGCCAGCGCCGCGGTGTTGTCGCAACTTGCGGCGGCCACCCGCGCGAGTCCCTCGGCCCCGAGCAGCGACATGTAGATCGTCGCTGCCGTTACCATCAGTCCCTGGTTGGTGCAGATGTTCGACGTCGCCTTGGAGCGTCGAATATGTTGTTCACGCGCCTGCAGGGTCAGGGTGAAACCCGGATTGCCGTCGAGGTCCGTTGTGCGGCCTACGATGCGTCCCGGCATTTGCCGAACCAGGGCCTGGCGGCAGGCCATGAATCCGAAGTACGGCCCTCCCGACGATAACGGTACACCGAGCGGCTGGCCTTCCCCACAGGCGATGTCTGCACCCTTCTCGCCCCAATGTCCCGGTGCTTCGAGCAGCGCCAGCGAGGTCGGGTTGCTGACGGCAATGACCAGCGCACCCCTGGCATGCGCCCAGTTGGTCAGCGCATCGACCGGTTCCAGCGTGCCGAAAAACGACGGTTGCTGGATGACCACCGCCACCAGGGAATCATCGCTGTCATCGAGTGCTGCAAGGTCCGTCGTTCCCGAATCGCGATCGAGTGGCAAGGACTCGAACGTGAGTCCCTGGCTGCCTCCTATCGTGTCCGCAACCTTGCGATAGACAGGATTCACACCTGCGGCCAACAGCACGCGCGCGGACCTGGCGCGACGATTCGCTCGCACTGCCATCAACGCGGCTTCTGCGAGCGCCGATGCGCCGTCATACAGCGAGGCATTGCTGGCGTCGAGACCGGTCAATGCAACAATCATCGACTGATATTCGTAGATCGTCTGCAATGTGCCCTGGCTGGCCTCCGCCTGGTACGGCGTGTAGGCACTGTAGAACTCGCCCCGGGTGGCAATGTCCCAGACCGCCGCCGGAATATGGTGTTCGTAGGCCCCGGCACCGATAAACGTCAGCATGCCGCTGTCCTGCGCGGCACGTGCACGCATGAGCCTCATTATTTCCATTTCACTCAGAGCATCCGGTATCCCATCGAGATTGCCGATGAGCAAATCGGCGGGAATTTCGTCGAACAGGCTGTCGACACCCGGTACCCCGATCGTCTGCAGCATTTCGTCGATGTCTTCCTGCGTGTGCGGTATGAATGGCATTGTGATCCTCGGTTACTGACTAGAATTCCGGATCGTCGCTGGCCGGTCGCTGGCGCTCAGGACTCGAGTTCATCCAGGAACTCCTGGTAGGCATCCGGATCCATCGTTTCGCCCAAATCGTCGTCATCCGGCTGCATGCGCACGATCCAGCCGTCCCCGTAGGGATCGGCGTTAAGCTTTTCCGGCTCGTCCGCCAGTTCCGTGTTGACTTCAAGGATCGTACCTGCAATCGGTGCATAGACATCGGACGCTGCCTTGACCGACTCAACAACGGCCATTTCACCGCCGCTGTCGATCTCCTGGCCGACCTCCGGCAACTCGACGTAGACAAGGTCTCCCAGTGCCGATTGGGCGTGATCCGTAATGCCGATGGTTACGCTACCGTCCTCTTCCTTGCGCAGCCATTCGT